>JAGLTA010000070.1 GCA_023135505.1 Candidatus Parcubacteria bacterium
GTATAATCCCGACCTTCGTCTTTTGCGTTATTTCTGATTATTATTTCACCGAGAAGCCCCATAGAAAACAGCTGAATGCCAATAATAATCAATAAAATTCCCAAAAAAAGAAGCGGTCTGTTCCCGATCGGTTTTTCTCCTATCAGCCATAAAATTGACAAATACAGGCAAAAAATAAAACCTATGGCGGCGGACATAATGCCTAAGCTGCCAAAAAAATGAGCCGGTTTTCGCGCATATTTAGTCAAAAGAATCACATTTATCGGATCAATCAAATAATTTTTCATCCTTCTTAACCCAAATTTGCCGAATTTTGACTCGCCGAATTTCCGTTCATTATGCTTAATTTTTAACTCGCCGATCTTAAATCCTTTTTGATGCGCTAATACCGGCAAAAACCGGTGCAATTCGCCATAAACATCAATATTTTTTACAACTTCTTTTTTATAAATTTTAAAACCGCAATTAAAATCGTGTAATTTTATTCCAGTTAAAATTGAAATTGTAAAATTAAAAATTTTTGAAGAAACTAATTTTATAAATAGATCTTTTCTCTCTTTTTTCCATCCTGAAACCATATCGTTTCCCTCATTTATTTTTTTTATGAAATTAGGAATTTCCAACGGCTCGTCTTGCAGGTCAGCGTCCATTGTAATAATCAGATCGCCGTCTGCCTCATTAAAACCTGTCGCCAAGGCGGCTGACTTGCCAAAATTCCGCCTGAACCGTATGGCTTTAATTCTTTGATCTCGCTGATGCAACTCAGTGATAACATCAAACGACTTGTCCGTTGATCCGTCATCAATATAAATTATCTCGCAATTAAAAGGCAAACTGGAAACTGCTTGAATAATTTTATCATTCAACTCTTTTAAAGATTCAACTTCATTAAAAACGGGAATAACAATTGATAATTTTTGTTCTAAATTTTGTGTCATATAAAAAAATAATGGATTAAGAATTAAGGTTTTTTGAACTCTTAATTCAATTTCTTCAACCTTTTCCTTAATTCAATTAAATTTTTAATATAATTAAATCCTAAAGCAATAGTTTTAACCCTGCTTTTATCGCCGCTTTCTCTGACCTCTTCCCATTTAACTGGAATCTCTTTTATTTTATATCCGCATTTTTCAGATAATATTATAAGTTCTGAGTCAAAAAACCATTCGTTATTTTTTATTAGCGGCAAAATTTTTTTAATAATCTCTTTGTTGGCAGCCTTAAAACCGCAGGGTAAATCAGAAATATATGAATTAGTTATAATCTTTTTAGCCACCCTGTAAAGTTTAGAAATCATCTTTCGCGCTATGCTTCTTTTAATAATTGACTGCTTATGAAACCTTGAACCAACGGCTATGTCATAATGCTCTTCTTTAACAGCGCTTATTAATTTTGGCAGCGCTTCCAAATCTACTGACAAATCAGCATCCATAAAAACATAGATATCTGCGTCAAAATTTTTCCACCCATGCCGAATAGCAACTCCTTTTCCTTTTTGCGAAATAAAAAAATATTTAATCTGCTTAAATCTATCTTCTAATTCTTTGGCTATCTCTGCTGTGTTGTCAGTAGAATTATTATCAGCGATAATAATCTGCCATTCATCCTCTGCGACATTTTTGTTTAAAAAATTAAATAAAGCAATAATATTATTATTTAAAATTTTTCCTTCATTTAAACAAGGGGTCGTGATGTTTATTTTCATAAAAAAATTTATCAGAAATAAAATAACCTATAACTAATATTACCACTATATAGTTAAGATGGTCAAGGTAAAAATAGCGCGAAAAAAACCAAACAACGAATAAAAGCAAGGAATAATTAATAAGCATCGCTTTTATGGAATTTTTTTTAATCTGTTTTTTTAACAAAAAAAACAATAAAGGCAGTCCGAATAATATTTGAAATATCCAGCATGGAAAATAATCCAATGACGATTTAATAATATTAAATTTTAATAAAATTCCCGTTAAACTAATGCCTGCTATCGGATAACTGCTAAACGATTTCCCTGAAGAAAAATATAATATATCGTCAAGAAATGAATAAGCGTCCCAAATAAAAAAGGGCAGAAAAATAATTAAACTAGCGATAAAAAACAGCCATGCGGCTTTGAGCGTTTTGATGAAATTTTTATCTTTTTTCAAAAAAATATAAGCGAAATAAAATGGCAAAATAAACCATGCCGACTGTTTTACTCCGACAGCAAAAGCCAAACTAAGCGAAGAAAGCAATAATTTATTTTTTTGCAGTAAATAGACAGTCAAAATAACCCAAAAGAGAACCATAATATTATTAGAGCCGAAAAACAGATGCCCTAAAATTATCGGGTTAAACGCGAAAAATGAGACTAATAATATTTTTTGATTTTTTTTATCTGGAATCTTAAAAAGCAGAAAAACTGAAAATAGGTATAAAATTATATACAGCCAGCGTTGATCATAATAATCAAACAGCTTCTGCCCGGCCAAATAAAACGGCAGCGGCATTATAAACGAAAAAGGCGGATAAGCGTAATGGTAAATCGGGGGCGGCGTAATCTGCGGAAAACGGTTGAAGGCGTAGTGCCATTCGGCGAAAATAGTGTTAAAATAATCTTCTTTATACGGATTTTTTCCGCTTAAAAAATATTCAGCCGCTATTTCCGTATGCAGAGTTTCGTCCTGCAGGCTGAATTTGTCAATTTTTCTATAATTCAAATATTGAAAATTAAGAAACAGAAAATTCACTATTAAAATCAAAATAATTATTATCTTATATAGAATTTGATTTTTCCGCGCGATGCTAAACATCAAATATATAATAATAAAAACAACATTTACTGTTATAAACGAAGCTAATATTTTTCTGTCAATTGCAATATGCGGATATCTAACTAAAATTATTGAACTGGAAATAACAAAAATAGCGATTATTAAAAAATCGTAAGAGATAAAATTAAAAATTTTTTTATACAACTTTAAAATCTGTTTTAAATTCTGATATAGCATTTAAGCGATTTTATTATTTTTAAAATTTATTATACCGTAGTAGTGGCGAGTAGCGACCCGCCACTACAATTTTATTTTATATTATCCGTAGGGACGGATTTCAAACCCGTCCTTTTTTAATAAAATTTTCCAAGTGTCCGACTTTGATTTTTGTTTTTTACATATACAAATTTTCTATGTTATTCCTGTCTGATTCCCATTTTAACGGATTGTTTCTGATATATTCGCGAATTTTTGTATAGTAAGCCAAAAAATCAAAATGGTATATTCATATCTAAATATCTCTTTATCGTTTTTAATGATATCATATTTATCTCCACATTTGTCAATTACTAAATCTATTAATTCTAAAATAGATGCGGAGTAATCATCAATAAATTTTTTTTCACGCCTTTTTTGACTATTAAAATTAAACATAAATTTAAAAATTACAAAAATTATATTTTCTTATCTCCGTGCCAGATAATTTATCATACCGCTCAACTAATTTTTTAATTTTTTCTTTAGATTGTGTTTTGTTCATATAATTATAATACGGCTTTCCCTTTTATAAATCAAGATAATTGAATATTTAATTCTAACTTTACAAAATTACCTCAACTATTAATCATTTTAGCATATTTAGAGCGATTATCCATAATAATTAGACCTGCTACGTAATTAGTTCCTACTGCAATTTCTCATCCGAAGGATGATAAACTATATTTTGGTCAAATTTTCCAAAAATTTTAA
>JAGLTA010000071.1 GCA_023135505.1 Candidatus Parcubacteria bacterium
TCCTGCTCCTGCTCCATCCAGTCCATCTCTGCTTCGCCTTCATGAACCTCGCCGATTTTATGTTTTTTTCCAGTATAAAAAAGTATCCGTTCTGAAACGGTTGTTTTTCCCGCGTCAATATGGGCGATAATTCCGATATTTCTAGTTTTTTCTAATGGGTATTGTCTTGGCATATTTTATGAATTAAGGATTAAGCCACCCTAACGGGTGGTCACCCGTTAGGGTGAAATTAAGAATTTATTTATAATGTTTAATTTTTTAAAAAAAAAATTAGAGGAGGCGATGAATTAATCCTCCTCTATCTTGCTTGCTTATTTACCTCCTTCTCCTTCGCAAATCAAGATCTCCTATGTGCCTCCCAGTTGCTCCACAAAAAATTCTTTTGAATTTTACTTTTACCCCGTTATATTTATTTACGGAGCGAATTATTTTTGTTTTTTTACTTGGATCTGCTTGTTTTTTCTTTTTCATTTTATTCCTCCTTTTTTGAATTTTGTTTGCGTTAACATAATATTAAAATTACTTTTATTCATCCAAAAACTCAAAACTTCCCGCCATTTTATCTAAAATATCTCCATATACATCTTCGGTTCCAGTTCTTAAAATATATTGTTTATTATCTCTTGTCGCGATAACTTTTAGATACCCGCTATATTTCCATTCAACATCTTTATCTGCAATTATAAAATCAATGGAATAAAAAAATTTATTTTGCGCTAAAATTTCAGGGCTTTCCGCAAAACCGATATGCAAATCATATCCTAATTCTTTTTCCGCTTGCTCATCTCTGTCGTAATACCAATTTTTATGATATTTTATTCTGACATTTTGATTCTTTTTTTCATAAACCCGCCAGTCTTCTGTTTCTTGAATATTTTGAGTGGTACTTGTCGTCGCTACTTGCTGCTGTTTATCGTCGTTAACCTCTGATTGTTCATCAACTATAATTTCAGGAGAGGCATTTCTGTTCTCCGTTATCCGATTTCTGACTTCTGACTTTTGGTTTATGCACCCCGTCGTGATTAAACTAAAAACCAAAATTGTAAGTAAAATTACTTTTTTCATAAAATTTTATTTTGTTTTTCCGTTTTTTTTATTATCTTCCTCTTCTTCTTTTTCTTTTTCGTCAATCTTAGATGAACTTCCTATAACGCCATTTAACTGCTTTCTTATTAAAACCGCTAAATCGCTAATATCCTTATTTTTTGCTTCAGCGTAAACAGTTAAAGAATTGTAGATTCCGCGCAATGTCTGCGTTATATTTTCCAGCCGCTCTTTCTGTTTAATGGCAACTCTGTTTTTTTCTCTTCCCCAAAAATATAGAATAATTCCAATAACTCCCAAAAGGACGGAAAGAATGCTTAAATCTAAATAAATAGGCATAATAAAAATTAAAAAGTAAAAACGATAATCTTTAAATTACAAAAGGTGAATTCTCCTGTCTTTGCGAGCGGAGTGCAACGGAGCGAAGCAATCCCGTTACTGAGTGAACAAACCTATAATTATAAATCTCTCTGCGGTAAACAATGAGATTGCTTCGTCGCTCTCTTTCGCTACGCTCATTCGGCTCCTCGCAAAGACATCTTAGTTTAATGTTATTTTAGTATCTCGCGAAATGGGCAAAGGCTCTATTTGCTTCTGCCTGTTTCTGCACATCCTGTTTCTTTTTCATCGCCGCGCCTTCGTTGTTCGCGGCATCCATAAGTTCCATTGCTAATTTCTCGCGCATCGGCTTTCCTTTGCGGGCTTTAGCCGCGGTAAGAAGCCATCTGCTTGCCAGCTGGAATTTTCGCGTACCTTTTACCATTATCGGCACCTGGTAATTCGCTCCTCCGACTCTTCTCCCTTTAATTTCCATAATAGGAGTCACATTTTTAAGCGCTTTTTCAAAAATATGCAAAGCGTCATCTTTTGTTTTTTCGCTGATTATGTCAAGCGAATCATAAAAAATATCGCGCGCGACATTTTTTTTGCCCCTTTCCATTATATAATTTATAAATTTTGCCGCATTCGCGTTATTAAACTTCGGATCCGGCTTAATCTTTTTTTTAACTGCTTTTTTTCCTCTCATAAAATAATCATGTAACATTTTAACAATAAAACAAATTTGTATTTGGTCTGTTTATGTGTTTATGTGTTTATATATTTATATGTTTAAATAAATTTATTTTTTCTCTTTTTTGGTTCCGTACAAGCTGCGGCTCTGTTTTCTTCCTTCAACCCCCTGTGTGTCAAGAACGCCGCGGACAACATGATACCGCACGCCGGGCAGATCCTTAACCCTTCCGCCGCGGATTAAAACAATAGAGTGCTCCTGCAGATTGTGTCCTATCCCCGGAATATAAGCCGTCACTTCCATGCCGTTAGAAAGGCGCATTCTCGCGACTTTTCTTAAGGCGGAGTTAGGTTTTTTCGGCGTTACAGTCACTACTTTAAAACAGACCCCTCTTTTAAAAGGAGCTCCTTTTGGAATAGTTTTTGATCTCCGTTTTAAAGAATTAAAAACATTCTGCAAAGCAGGCGTTTTTGATTTTTTAATAATTTTTTTCCGCCCTTTGCGGACTAATTGGTTGACAGTAGGCATAATTTTATTTAAACTTGTCAAATTAAAATGATAAACAAAAAAACAAGGTAAGTTTTACCTCAATTATTTATAATTAAAACATAGTTTTTAAATTGCGTCAATAGTTTGCTTGTGGTAATGTTATATTAGAATAATTCACAAAATATTATGCTGTTATTTTTAATAATCTATTTTTTAATATTCGCGTTTGTCGCGTATCGCAATCTTGCGGCTGCCATAGCGGTAATTGTCGCTTTTCTGCCGTCCTATTTAATCCGTTTTCAAATTTGGGTTTTCCCGACTACTGTTTTAGAAGGGATGATTTTAATCGTCTTTTTTATCTGGTTCGCGAAATTCGGCTGGAAAAAAATCTCCCAGCGCTTTAAAAATAAAAATTTTTTTCAGCCATATCCTTTTTACAAACAGATTATTTTAATAATCGCTGTCTCTTATTTTTCAATTTTTATCGCCCCGGATTTTTATAAAGCAGCCGGGCTGTGGCGCGCCTATTTTTTAGAGCCGATTTTTTTCTTTTTAGTCTTTGCCAATATTATTAAAACTAAAAAAGATCTGCGGAAAATTTTTTTCAGCTTGGGAATTTCCGCCTTGCTTGTATCTCTGTTTGCTGTTTATCAAAAAATAACCGGCGATTTTATTCCAGTTGAAATGTGGCGAGGAGCGAGCGAGCGGCGCGTTACCTCATTTTACACTTCGCCGAACGCCGTAGGGTTGTTTTTAGCGCCGATTATAGCGATCTATTTTGCGTGGCTTTTTGACGATTTTAAAAAAGAAAAGTTATTATTAAATTTTTATAAAATTTTAGTCTTGCTGTTTTCGCTCGCGGCTGTTATTTTCAGCGTTTCAGAAGGCGCTTGGCTCGGGCTGACAGCGGCCTTTGCGATTTTTTTGCTTCTCATTTTTACAAAAAAATTAAACTTTAAAATAACAAAAAAGTTTTTTTATAAAATAGCTGTTGCAATCGTATCTTTATCAATAATCGCTTCGCTCTGCTTTGCTAATTTAATTAAAGATAAAATTCAACCTGTTTTATTAGACACGGCAAACCAAAATCGCTTTATTCTTTGGCAGGAGTCTTGGAATTTCTTAACGCAAAATCCTAAAAATTTTATTTTTGGCGCTGGCATATTCGGATTTCCGCAGATTCAGGAAAAATTTAGAGCCCCTTTAAAAATGGAGCCTCTAATCTATCCGCATAATATTTTTCTGAATTTTTGGATGGAGATCGGCTTAATCGGCATGCTTGCTTTTATTTGGCTGATTTTAAATTTTTTTATCAATGCGAAAAAAATGTTAAAAAGCGGCCAGCGGATACTTGCAATTGGATCAATCTCTGCTATGGTTACCGTAATTATACATGGTTTAGTTGATGTCCCATATTTTAAAAATGATTTAGCAGTTTTATTTTGGCTGATTTTAGGGATTGAAGTTATGATTATGCAGTTGTCAAAAATTAAAACCGAAAATTTTTAAAAATAGATTTTATAGACACAAAAAAATCTGCGCGGACGGATTTTTTTGTTTTGGTTTTTTGATTTTAAAATAATTTAAATAGATGCGCTTTAATTTTTAAAATATCAACAGATACAATTGAAAAATTTTCTGATTATATCGAATCGGCTTATTTGTTATTCTTTTTAAAAAAATTTTCTTTTAAAATGAAAGGGTAAGAAAAAAGCCCAAGAAAAATTTACGCGATAGACACGGGACTTGCTAATATAATCGGTTTTAAATTTAATGAAAACAGAGGAAAATTATATGAAAATATTGTTTTTATAGAATTAGAAAGAAAAAAAACAGGTAATGTTAATTTAAAAACTTACTACTGGAAAAACGCAAAACACAGAGAGGTTGACTTTATTATTAAAGAAAAAAACAGGATTAAACAATTAATACAGGTTTGCTATGACTTGTCCGATTATAAAACGAAAGAACGGGAAATAAAATCTTTAATCAAGGCAAGCGATGAATTGAAATACGGTAATCTTTTGATAATTACTGATGATTTTGCAGGCAAAGAAAAAGCCAAAAATAAAAAAATAAAATTCATTCCTTTGTGGAAATGGCTGCCTGAATAATAAAAATGATTTGATTTTTTTGACATCTATCTTTTGTTTTGATATTCTAAAATAGATTTATAAATTATTTAGCGATAAAAAATTATGAAAAATATAGTTAAAAATTTTTTAATAGTCTTTCTTATTTTTTTAATGTTCGCCGGACTTATTAGCATATATTCTGGAGAGCAGGAAAAAATAGAAAAGGTTGGAATAGAAAAATTAATCCAAGAAGTTAACGATGAACGGATAAAAGAGATTGTAATTAAAGGAGACACGCTGGAAGTTATTCTAAATTCCGGTGAAAAACAGGAAGTGAAAAAAGAGGCGAACGAAACGCTATTTTCTTTGTTTAAAAATCTGGAAATTCCTATTGAAAAAATTGAAAAAATCAATATATCAGTTAAAGAAGAATCTGGCTGGGGTTTTTGGGCGGGAAATATCCTGCCGTTTTTGCTGCCGTTTCTGCTAATCGGACTTTTTATTTTTATAATGATGAAGCAGGTGCAGGGAATGAATACCCGAGCGATGACGTTCGGACAGAGCCGCGCCAAAGAAACAAAAAAAGATATTAAAAAAATTAGTTTTAAGGATGTTGCCGGCGCGAAAGAAGCGAAAGAAGAGCTTTTTGAAATAGTTGAATTTTTAAAAGAGCCGAAAAAATTCACGGATTTGGGTGCTAAAATTCCAAAGGGCGTCTTGCTGCTCGGACCTCCGGGAGTAGGAAAAACTCTGCTGGCTCGCGCCGTGTCAGGCGAAGCGGGAGTTCCGTTTTTTCATATTTCAGGATCTGAATTTGTTGAAATGTTTGTCGGAGTTGGAGCGTCTCGCGCGCGGGACCTTTTTAGCAAGGCGAAAAAAAACGCGCCGTCAATCCTGTTTATTGACGAGATTGACGCGGTAGGACGGCGCCGCGGCGCTGGGCTTGGCGGATCGCATGACGAACGCGAGCAGACTTTAAATCAAATATTAGTGGAAATGGACGGCTTTGACCAGAATACGAATGTGATTGTTTTAGCTGCTACAAATAGACCTGATGTCTTAGATCCTGCGCTGTTGCGCCCTGGACGCTTTGACAGGCGGGTAATACTGGATCTGCCTGATATAAAAGAAAGAGAAGCTATTTTAAAGCTTTATTCTTATAAAAAGCCGCTTGATAAAAATGTTCCGCTAAGAATGATTGCTGAAAGAACGCCTGGATTTTCCGGCGCGGATTTGGAAAATTTATTGAACGAAGCAGCTATTTTAACAGTGCGCCGCAATAAGAAAAAAATAGGCAAAGACGAAATCTTTGAAAGCATTGAAAGGGTCTTATTAGGTCCTGAACGCAAAAGCCATATTTTAAACAAAGAAGAAAAAAAGGTTACCGCTTATCATGAAGCAGGACACGCGTTGGTGGCAAAGATGCTGCCAAATACGGATCCGGTGCATAAAATTTCAATCATCTCCCGCGGACGCGCCGCAGGCTATACGCTTAAGCTGCCAAGTAAAGACAGAAAGCTCGGAACCCGCTCTAAATTTATTGGGGAATTGTCTGTTTTGTTAGCAGGATATATTGCTGAAAAACTGCGTTTCGGCGAAGTGACAACAGGCGCTACCAGTGATTTGCGGCAAGCTACAAGTTTGGCTAAAAAACTGATAACGGAATTTGGCATGGCAAAAAATCTGCCGCCGCGCACTTACGGCAATGCCGACGAGATGGTTTTTCTGGGGCGTGAAATACACGAACAGAGGGATTATAGCGAAAAAACAGCGGAACAGATTGATCAAGAGATATCCGATTTTATCAGGGATGCTTGTGATTTGGCTGAAAAAATTATTAAGGAAAAGAAGGTAAAACTGGAAGAAATTGTTAAAATTCTTCTTGAAAAAGAGACGATTGAAAAAGAGGAATTTGACAAGCTGTTTGCGTAAAATTTTTTCAAAATAAAAAACAAAAAATTCGGCTTTAAACCGAATTTTTTGTTTTGATTTTTTTATATCCAATTTTTACAATTTTAAAATCCGCTCAAATTTTTTCTCGTCTTTGTATTCCCCTATAATCGTTAAATTTAATTTTTGATTTGTGAAAATATCTCTCGCTGTTTCTTGAATATCGCTTGCGGTTATTCTGTCTATCTTTGCAAAGTGCTCTTTTGGAGATAAAATTTTGTTTAATAAAATTTCCTGATTAGTTAAGAAACTCGCAATCTGATCTGATGTTTCCAAGTTAATCGCGCTTGCGCCTTTTATGTAATCTTTTGCTTTTTGCAGTTCGTCTTTTTTGATTCCCTTTTCAGCGATTTTTTTATATTCGCTCAAAATTATTTTAATCGCTTGCTCAATCTTGTTTTTATCAACGCCTGCCTGCGTCGCACAATATCCGCAATCGGCATATCCTTGATAAGATGTCCGCACATAATAAGCCAATCCGCGCCGCTCACGAACTTCTATAAAAATGCGTGAACTCATATTTCCGCCGAGTATACTACTCAACAGCTTCAACGCCCAGCGGCGCTTGTCGCGCAGCCCGTATCCGCGCGCGCCAAGGCAAAAATGCGCCTGATCTGTTTTTTTGTAATGAAGCAGAATATTCGGCTTTGCCTGTTCAATATTCGCGCTTTCTATTTTTTGTTTCTTTCCGTTTTTAATTTTTTTAAAATGTTTTTCTATTATTTTCGCGCAATTTTCAATGCCGCTTATTTTTCCCGCAACACAAACGACCGTATTTTCTGCTGTATAATGCTTGTTAAAATAATCCGTAAAATCAATCTTTTTGAAATTCAATATATTTTCTTTTGTCCCGATTATCAAATTTCCCAGCGGATCAGATTTGTAAAGCAATTTTTCAAACAGATCTCCGACATAGTGCATCGGCGTATCTTGAACCATTTTCATCTCTTCTAAAATAACTCCTTTTTCACGGTTAATTTCCGCCGGTAAAAATTTAGAATTTAACAAGATATCAGATATCACATCCAAAGACAGCGAAAAATGCGCGGCATCGGCTTTTACATAAAAACCGGTTTCGTCCTTGCCCGTAAAGGCGTTAAACTCCGCGCCGATTCTATCCATCTCTGTTGAAATACTTAAAGCGGTCGGGCGTTTTTTCGTCCCCTTGAAAAATATGTGTTCCAAAAAATGCGAAATTCCGTTTAATTTTTTACTTTCGTAGCGGGATCCTGTCCCTATCATAACTAACACGGTAGTGATTTCCGTGTTTTTAATCGGCGCCAAAATCAAGCGCAGCCCGTTTTTTAAAATAATTTTTTTAAACATAAAAACAGTTCAAAAATCAAAATGCAAAAATCAAAAATAATTATTTTAAATTAAGCATCTGTTTTTTCTTTTTTACTTTTAGTTTTTGGTTTTACGCTATCCACCTTTTCTTTATTATCTGTTTCTTCTTTCTTTTTTTCTTTTTTGTCCTTAATTTTTGCTTTTACGCTATCATCCTCTTTTTTATCACCCGCTTTTTCTTTTTTTTCGCCGCTGGTTTTTTCTTTAATTTCATCGCTTTTCTCTTTGTTGTCTTTTTTGTCCTCTTCTTTTTTTTCTTCAGCAGCATCATTGTCTTGCTTCTCGCTTTTTTCTTCTTGAATATCAATTTTCCATCCCGTGAGCTTGCTTGCCAATCTTACATTTTGCCCGCTCTTGCCTATTGCTAAAGAAAATTGATCAGTTTTTACTTTAACTACAGCAATTTTTTTATCTTCGTCTATTTTAAGCGATACAATTTTAGCAGGCGACAAAGAATTTCCGATAAATTTTTCAGATTTTTTGCTATATTCAATAACATCAATTTTTTCCCCATTAAGTTCGCCTATTATGGTTTGAATTCTATTTCCTCTCTGCCCGATGCAAGATCCGATCGGATCAATCGTTTCGTCGTCGGTTGATACTGCCACCTTAGAACGTTCGCCGGCTTCTCTCGCGATCGCTTTTATTTCCACTGTTCCGCTGGAAATTTCAGGTATCTCTAAAGAGAAAAGCTCTTTAACTATCTCCTCTCTCTGCCGCGAAAGAATGATTTCCGGGCCTTTTCTGCCTTGATCTACCGACATTATATAAAATCTCATCTGTTCGCCAATGTTATATTTTTCATTTTTAATTTGATGCTCTGGCGGCAAGATAGCGGTTGCTTTTCCTATGCTCACAAGAACAAAGCGCGGATCGTAGCGCTGGATAACTCCGCTCATAACTGTGTCTTCCTTATGTTTAATCTCTTCATACAGAGTATCTCTTTCGGCTTCGCGCAATTTTTGAATAATAACCTGCTTTGCTGTCTGTGCTGCCATCCTCCCGTAGTCGTCAGGGGATTCTAATTCCGTAATTATATCTTCGCCGATTTTAGCGTCTTTTTTTATTTTTACCGCGTCGCTTACCTGGATTTCTGTCCGCGGATTAAATCTCTTTTTTTCATCTTCTAAGCCGTCGTCAGCTGAATCATTATCCTTCTTTTTTTTCGGCGGCAAATCTGTCTTTCTCTTTTCATCTTTTTTATCTTCGGCAGAATCCAGTTCTTCTTCCAGCGGCGCGTCCTCCGCGACTGTTTTTACATCATAAATCTTAACGCTTCCGTCTTGAATATTAAATTTAGTCTTAATGTTTTGCATTTTATTCCCGTAATCTTTGCGATAAGCCGCGGCAAGCGCGGATTCAATTGTTTCTATGACCTGTTTTTCAGACAGACCTTTTTCTTCGCAGATCTGTTTTAACGCTAAAGAAAATTGTTTTGGGTCTTGTAACATAAAATTTAAATTATTAGACCTGCTGCATAATAATTTATTACTGCGATTTCCATATTTTGGTCAAATTTTCCAAAAATTTTAACGCC
>JAGLTA010000072.1 GCA_023135505.1 Candidatus Parcubacteria bacterium
ATTTTATTATAACAAAAATCGCCGTAAATGGCGATTTTTGAAGATTTATTTTTTCTTTTTGGCTCTTTTCCTTGCTTCTGTAGCAGTCTTCTTTTTGTGAACTGATTTTTTTATTAGACGCAAATTTTTTTGAGAATCTGAACCGCCATCAGCCAGTGGTATTTTATGATCAATTTCTTTTCCTTTGGGTGTTTTCTTTAATCCTCTTTTTTCAAGAAATTTTTGTCTTGTTAATGTTTTTCTTTTTTGCATAATCTTAAACTTAAAATTATTTATTATTTAATTTCTCTTGTAATGAATAATTTATTACTGATTGTGCTATGTTCTCCCAAAGCATTTTACTTTTACCTGTTTTATTTGGATTACTGCTATTTTCATTACTATGAGCATCTAAAATTTTACTAACCAATTTCGGAGCATGTTTATCTAAAAATTGCCTCGGATCTATTGCCCATTTATAATTACCATTTTCATCTTCAAGTAAAAATCTTAATGCTGAAAAAATTGGCAAAATAAAACCATTTGCTATTTTATAATGAATAATTTCTTCAGTAAAAGGAAGTTTAATTACTATTTTCTTCCTATTCTTTCCCTTTCCCCTTTCCCTTTCCACACCATTAAACAATCCAAATTTTCTAACTCCCCCTTCTTTAGCATAATCTTCATATTTTTTATAAAGATGTTCGTAAATTTCTACTATTGACGGCAAAAGAAAATATAATTTTTCATAACTATGTCTATTCTTTTTATTTTTCCACTTATTAAAACAAGTTGATGTTCCTGTGTAGGCTATAGTTGGGTGATGATCGTTATCATATAAATCTAAATTCATAGCCGTCATAAAAGCCATAAGATCTTCTACGCTGAAAACCGCTTTTTCATTATTTACATTTTCATTTTCTGACCAAATAATTTTTTCAGCATAACTTCTAAGGGATTTTTTAATTGGCTCAAATTCCTTGTCTAAATTAGCAATAGATGTTTCCTTAACTTGGACGCTTGTATTTCTAGCCCGTGCTAATTGTGTTGCAAATTGATCGGCCCCTTCTATTATCGTTATAAACACAGGTAAATCAGATAATGTTTCATCGTTTATTGCTTTTTCCAACACTCTATAACTATGGTTACCATCGACTAAACCACCCTTAATATTTCCATCTTCGTCCTTTCCAAAATCAATCACTGCGCTTTTTTTATTGTCTTGATTTGGATAATAAACCTTTTCTGCAATTAAAAAAAGTCCGCGATTACAATCAGTAAAAAGTTCTGGTTCTTTTTCTAATGTCTCAAACATCTGTCTACAAGGTTTCGCTTTTAAGTCCGCTTGCCTAGGATTTGGACCAGTTGGTAATTCTCTAGGTAAATTTTTAAGCAAAATAAAAAGGAAATGAGTTTTTATTATTGACTCTTTTTCCTCTGTGTTATAGAAATATAAATTTCTTGATATTGTGCGAGCTTGAGAAAATTCAAACTCAAAAGTTCTTTTACTCATAATTTTGATTTTTAATTAATATTAACTAACTGCTTTCCAAAACTAGATAGTTCTTAGAAAACTTAATTTGCGATAAGATTATCCGCAAACTTAAAATAAGGATAGCACAATAAATAAAAATGTCAAATAAAAATTACTTAACTCAAAAATTATTCTTTAAGATATTCTTAATCATCCTATATCAACCAATTTTATTGATACTTATATTTCTTCTACATCTAAAATTTCAGTTTCATTATTTCCCCAATTTGCAGAATCTATATTTTTAAATACAGTTTTTTCAGCCTCTTGTTCATTGGCAGCATTTACCTTAATATCTGCATATTCTGTATGAGAAATATGAATTATAAATTTTTTCATTTGTTTTAAATTAAAATTTTATCAAAAAAACTATCTTTATTTTTTTACTCATTTTTTACAATTTTAACGCTATGCCCAAAAATCTAAAAGATTTTTTATTGCTTCCTTGAACAACGCAGGGGCTTTAATGCCTAAAATTAAATCGCCGTTTTCGTTCAGTAAAAATCCAACCTTAATTTCAACGACTTTCTTTTCTGTTCCGCCGTACAAAACAACAGTGCGAATAATTTTATATTTTGGATAATATTTTTTAATATAATCCTTTTCTATATCGTTAAAATTTTTTAATTCCTTGATTCCATTTTGGCGAAATTGATATTTTTTACCCTCAATATTTATTACTTTTCTTCTGCTGAAATCAATTAAAATTAAATCTGGAATGCTGATTATTTTATTTTTATCGCCGGCTTTATACGCTTTTCTGTCAGAATATTTTTTAAGCGGAATATGCTCGCCATCCTTCGTTATAAAATAACCCTTTTCACAGCCAGCATGATTTTCAAAAATAGAAAACCCTTTAGTAAAGTTTTCAACAACCAAATGAATAAAAATCGTGCCGAGTTTCTCGCCTTCTGTTTCATATTTCCAATAAATATTTTGTTTTTTACTTGCAGGCAGAATTAATCCTTGAATTTGTAATTTTAAATGATTGGCGATTTTTACAAATTTATTGCCAGATTGCAGATATTTCTGTTTTAAGCCGTGTTTTGTAATAACAATTTCACCAGTCCATCCTAATTTTCGTATTGCCGCGCTAATCAAACTTAATGCTCCGATATTCGGATCGTGAGCAAGCCCGCCAGATTTATATAATCTGCCAGAAATTGTAATTTTATTTTCTCTATTCTTGATTAAAATCGGAATATTGCCTTTATGCGCATGGCGCATTTTCTTTTTATAAAAAATTATTTCATCAAAAGAATGAAATTGCTTGAAAACTTTTTTATCTAACTTTTTTCCTTGTATCTCTACACCGATTGTGAGCAATAAATTTGTGCCAAAAATATAAGTGTCTGTTGGATCCTCCTTTTGTCCAACTTTTATATTATAAAGCATTATTTTTTTAATTTCAGGATAATAACTTTCAAGAAATACAAATTTTGAAGCGCGCTGATATACGCCGGTATTTCGACTTTCTTTGTCGTCGGTTTTTGTTTCTTCAATCGCATAAAGCGGCGCATCTTTTTCTGTAGGTTGTTTTTCTTGATAGAAAACTAAAAAATCAACAAAACTGGAAAATCCGCTAACAGATTTTATAAACACTCTTTCAATTTTATTACAACGGAAACCGACAACTTCATACAGAAATGTAAATTTCCCGTCTTCTAAAATAGGTAAAATCCTAATTATATCAATAAAACAAGCAAATTTATTATCTTTCGCAAACATCGTTATAATATTCGCGATAACTTCTTGTTTTGGTCTTTCTTCTGTTAAAATCCACAAATTTTTGTTTTTCATAATTATTCTTCTTTACGAAATATCATAATAAATTGATGAAATTGATTAGCAACGAAAGCGTGGGGATATCCAAACGGATAAAGTTTTTGCGTCGCGTCATACCAAATTTTATAACCCTTGAAAGAAAAATTCGGTATTTCAAGCAACTTTTCAGTAATGGAGCAATGCAACATATTATGTCCGTTTTTGTTCGGCTGTAAATCTTTAACAAAAATCGCAATATATCCTTTCAGTTTTAAATATTTTGCTGACTTCATAATAACATCTTTCAAGGATTCAAGGAAATTCTCTCTTTCCATATTTCCTAAATCAGTTCCGTTGTTCGTAAATGGAGTTGCAACCGCAATGCCTGTCTTCTTTTTTTTCTGTCCTGTCCTTTTTTTACTCAACATTTCGCCGTATGGCGGATCAGTAAGAATAAAATCAATTTGAGTATTCTTTGGTAAAACTTTTTCTATTTCTAAAGAATTTCCAACAATCGCTTTTTGCTCTGAAACATCAAGTTCTTTGCAAACCTTTTTATATAAATCAATATACTCTTCAGATAAATCAACGCCAATCCCTACTCTATTGGACAACGAACAAGCAATAAGAGTCCCGCCGACACCCATAAAAGGATCAAATACTATCTGATTTTCCTTTGTGAAAAAATCAACAAATTTTTTCATTAATTGCGGCGGTTTTGGCGATGGATGTTTTCCTCTTAAATGATGAGCAAATCCATCTACTCCTTTTGTTGAGTAATGCGTAACCTCAACAGAATTAAGAAAAAATATCCATTCTGAACCGCTTAAATCGTTAAGTTTATTTTTTGGACTAACTTTTTTTAGATAATAAATCTTTTCTTTTACTCCGTTCTTTTGTTTGCCGTTGCTATTGCTCTTATATCTTTGATAATTTTGTTCCGCTATTTCGATTTTTCCAGCTTCGTTAAATAATTTCAATATTTTGCTTTCGGGTATTATTCCGTCATTATTATAACTTAAAAGCAAGTGTTTAAAATTATTTTTTTGTATAATATCGCCAAGCGCTTTTATTCCTCTTACTGAATTGCAAAATTCCGATTTTTGATTTTCATAAGACCTCATGCCAGTAATGCCCTTAATCTCTGGCTTGTCCCATTTAGCGATAGTTTCTAAAATATGATAATTTGGAGCGTATTGCCGCTCATTATACGGCGGATCAAGATATAAAATATCAATGCCTTTTACCTGATCTAATACTTTTAATCCATTACTATAATAAACTTTGTTTATCTCTTTGCTTTTTATAATTTCTGGAACTTTAAGTGTTAATCTTTTAAAAGCTCTTTTGTCCCATTCTTTTAAAAACGCGGAATAAATTCCGCTTATATTCGCGACAAATGGAACTGCTTCAATAAGAGAGGCGAGTAAAAAGTAATATTCTTGATTATTAACAAAATTCGCCTTTCCCCATTCCTCTATTTTTTCTCTTATTGCGTCAATTCTTTTAGCATTATCGCCTGTAAAATATTTACGAATATAAGTTTTTCCGCGTGTGCCTTCTGGTGAATAATTTTTATAAATAAATCCCTCAATTCCTTCTAAATTATTAAGGTATTTAATTATTTCTTTAGCATTTCGGCTTTCGCTGGCAAAAAGCGTTTCTTCGACTGGATTAATTTTTAAATGTTTTAATAATTTTATAAATTTAGGGTATTGATTTTGTTCAATATAAACTTTTTGCAAAACATAAGAAAAATACAAAATGTCAGATGAAATAATTTTATAGCCGAGTTTCTTAAAATGTTTAGCGACACTTCCGGTTCCAGCGAATAAATCACAAAAAACATTGCCCCTGATCTCTTTTTTCTTAACAAAAATCTCTATAAAATTAAGTAAATTTTCTTTACAGCCAATAAATCGCATAATTACTTTATTAAAACATCAACGCCAAACTCTAACGCTTTGGCGATATTTTTTAAAAATTTAAAATTTGTTATTTATATAATAACAAAAAACAACTATTTCGTAAACAAAAAAACAGCCGTTTTCAACGGCTGTTTTTTTATTCTTATTAAATCTATCTTTTTACCCACTGCGGAGCTTTTCTTGCCCGCTTCAATCCGGGTTTTTTTCGCTCTTTAACTCGCGAATCGCGAGTGAGATAACCGTGTTTTCTCAGCGGTTTTCTAAAATTCGTGTTAATTTCCAAAAGAGTTTTTGAGATCCCGTGCCTGATCGCTTCTGCCTGCCCGCAAACACCGCCACCGCTCACTTTTGCTAAAATTTCAAGCTTGCCGTCCTGTCCGACAATTTTTAACGGAGCGCGGACTATTTCTTGCATAACTTGGCTTGGAAAATAATCTTTAATATCTTTGCCGTTTACGGTTATTTTGCCGTCTCCTTTTTTAAACAGCCTGATTTGTGCTGAAGCTTCTTTCCTTCTGCCAACTTCGTAAATATATTTTTTCTTGCTTTTTATCGCGCCGTCATTTTCAACGCTTTTCTCATTGTCTGGCGCCTTTTCTTTTTGCTTATCCTCATTTTTGGCTGGTTTGCTTGCAACAACTTTTGTTTTTTCAATTATATTTTTCTTTTCCATAATATTTTATATTGTTTTTAACCTCTTAATCATATTTGGACGCAAGCGATTCTTCGGCAGCATATTATAAACCGCTCTGCGCAATACTTCTCCGGGGTCGTTTTCAAAAACCTCTCCCATCTTTTTTGTTTTCAGCCCGCCTTGATATCCTGAATAATGGTAATAATTTTTCTGTTTTAATTTTTTGCCTGTAAATTTAGTTTTAGAAATATTTTTTACAATAACAAAACTGCCTTTGTCTTGATGAAATTCAAAATCCGACTCGTTTTTCCCGCGCAAAAACATAACTGCTTCTGTCGCGATTCTGCCAATCGCCTTATCGGTCGCGTCTATTGTATAAGTTTTTCTATTCATAAAAATATATTAAATCTAAAAATATATTAAACAAATTCTATCTGCGCCATTTCAGCGCCGTCGCCCTGCCTTGCCCCTAATTTAATAATTCTGGTATATCCGCCAGTTCTGTCTTTATATTTTACGCCGAGATTATCAATCGCTTCTTTAACCGCTTTTTTTTGCAATAAAACTGCGATTAGTCTTCTTCTGGCAGTTAAATCGCCTTGCTTGCTCACCGTAATCAATTTTTCAACCAGCGGCTTTACCGCCTTGGCTTTAGCGTGAGTTGTTTTAGTTTTTTTGTGAATTATCAAACTTGACGCTAAATTCCTCAGCATCATTTCTCTTGCCTGTTTTTTTCTGTCTAAAATTACTCCTTTATTGCGATGTCTCATACTTTTAATTTAATAATTAAACTTTGACGATTTTTATTTTTAAACTTTACCCTCCTTTTTATCTTTTTCTTTTTTCTCTTTTTTATTTTTTTCAGCCTTTTTGCCTGTTTTGCTTTTTTCTTTCTTTTCCGATTTTAAAATTTCCTGAACAAAATTAAACTGTCCTGCTAAAATATCAACAGACTGCGTTAAAGCATCCATAGGCGAAACAACCCCGCATGTTTCAATGTTAAAAATAATATTTTCATAATTCGTCAGCTGCTTAACTCTTACATTCTCTATCTTTATCCCTACTTTTTTTACAGGGTTAAAAAAAGCGTCAATTGCGATTACCCCTATCTCTTTTTTCTCGCTCCTTTCTTCTGTCGGCCAATATCCTGTTCCATTTTTAACAAACATTTCTATTTTAATTTCCGCTTTACTGGAGGTAAGCGTGGCGATATGCGCGTCTTTCGTAACAACTTCAACATCGCTATTCGGCTTAATATCCTTGGCTTTAAGCTCTTTTTTCCCCTTGGCTTCTAAAACTATTTTTACTTCTTTATCAGAATGAACATTAAAATGAAGCTGCTTTAAATTTAAAATTATTTCAACTACATCCTCTAAAACATTCGGAATAGTTGAAAATTCATGCTGGACGCCTTTTATTTTAATGGAAAAAACAGCGCCTCCGGACAAAGAAGAAAGCATAACTCTTTTTAGCGCGCTGCCGATAGTTGTTCCATATCCGGGATGACATGGACCAACTATGATCTCTTCGCTGTTGTCAGCGATTTTTTTAGAAATAATTTTTTGTGGAAAATCAATGCTCATA
>JAGLTA010000073.1 GCA_023135505.1 Candidatus Parcubacteria bacterium
TTTTTTACAATTTCAAATTATCTTGAATAAAATTCAATAATCATTTTGGTGTTAAAGCCGCATTCCATATCTTTTATATCCGGCTTTGATAAAATTTTTATTTCCATTTTTTCCTTGTCAAAACTAATCCAGCCCGGAACTTCGTTATTCTTCGTATTTTTTAATTCATTCGTTATCTCTTTAAAAAATAGCTTGTCTTTTTTTGAACTTTTTAATTTAATAATATCGTCTGTTTTAACCTGAAAAGACGGGATATTGGTCTTAAATTTATTAACGATAAAATGGCCGTGTCCAACTATCTGCCTGGCTTGCCGCCTTGATTTGGCTATGCCAGAACGATAAACAACATTATCCAAGCGCATTTCTAAAAAATTTACAAGATTTTCGCCGATATCTCCTTTGAGTTGCAATGCTTTTTCATAATATTTTTTAAACTGCCTTTCTAAGATTCCGTAAATCCTTTTTGCTTTCTGCTTCTCTCTTAATTGCAAACTGTACTCAGTCGCTTTAGTCCTTCCGCGCTTAGTTCCATGCAGCCCCGGCGGATAGTTTCTCTTGACAAAAGCGCATTTTGAAGACAGGCATCTTGCTCCTTTAAGCATCAGCTTCTTGCTCTCTCTTCGGCAAATTTTACATTTTGATTCTTTTTTAGGCATAAAAATTTAATAACTCACAAATCTACAAATCAACTGTAAATAACACAAATTCTATTCGTAATATTCGCAACAAATTTGTAGGTTTAATGGAAAGAAGCTATAATTGCCAATTAATATTTAGTAAAAATTCTACACTCTTCTTGGCTTTCTTTTGCGGCAGCCGTTGTGCGGAATAGGCGTCATATCTTTAATTAAAACGACATTTAATCCGTTTGCGTTTAAAGCGCGTATGGCTGAATCTCGCCCAGGTCCTATCCCTTTTACAAAAACCTTGACATTTTTCAAGCCATAAGCTTTTGATTTTTCAACTGCTGACTTAACAATAACTCCTGCAGCATAAGGCGTTGCTTTTTTAGCTCCTTTAAAGCCGTTTTCGCCAGCATTTGACCACGCGAAAACATTGCCGCTATGATCAGTGATAGTAACGATTGTATTATTATAACTTGCTTTAATATAAACAAAACCGTCGGAAATCATTCTTATGTTTTTTTTCTTCTTTTTAACTGTTGTGTTTTTGGCTGTTTTTGCTGGCATAAATTTATTTTATGTTTTTTGGTTGGCATTTTTTCTCCCGCTACCCATAGTATGCTTTACATTTCCTCTCACTGTTCTCGTGTTAGTCTTTGTCCTCTGTCCGCGAACCGGCAATTTTTTAACATGGCGTATGCCGCGATATGATTTAATCTCTTTAAGCTGTTTAATGTTAAACAGCACTTCCCTTCTTAAATCGCCTTCTACCTTATGCGTTTTTTCAATAATATCCCTTAATCTGTTGATTTCTTCTTCTGACAACTGATGCGTTCTTTTGTCAGCGCTAATCTGCGATGTTTCAAGAATTTTAATAGACGATTTAGCGCCAATGCCAAAAATATAAGTTAAAGCTATCACTATTCTTTTTTCTTGAGGAAGATTTACTCCTGCTATTCTTGCCATAAATTTTTAATAAATAAAATTACCCTTGCCTCTGTTTGTGCTTTGGGTTTTTACAGATAACGCAAACGCGCTTATTGCGCCTAATAACTTTGCAGTCTTTGCACATTTTTTTTACAGATGTCCTTACTTTCATATTATTTCCTATAAATAATCCTCCCTTTTGTTAAATCATAAGGCGTCATTTCCACTTTTACTTTATCCCCTGGAAGTATCCTGATTCTATTCATTCTCATTTTGCCTGACAGATGGGCTAAAATATTATGCCCGTTTTCCAGTTCAACCTTAAAAACACCTGCTGGTAAAAGCTCTGTTACTCTGCCTTCTGCCTGAATAAATTTTTTGCTGTCTAATGTCTCTTTTTTAGAAACCGCCATAAAAAAACAAAAAATTAGAATTCAATTAAATAAAGAATTCTTAATTTCTAATTTATGTTATATAGGCATTATAGGATAACAAAAAAATATGTCAAGCGCCTCGCTGTTTATTATTGACACTATCTGCTGATGTGGTATATTTTATAATATATTTGGGGTGTAAAAAAATAACTTTTAATTTATAAACAAAAAATACAGTGAGCAAACAACCAAAACCAGATTCAAAAAAATATACTGATTTAATATCAGAAATTCAGAAAGGACAAATCAAAGTTCCTAAATTTCAGAGAAACTTTGTTTGGAGTTTAGATAAAACTGCAAAATTACTGGATAGTATCTTAAAAGGTTATCCAATCGGTACTTTTATTTTATGGGAAACAAATGAAAGATTAAATGATATTAAAAATATTGGAGACCTTGAACTTCCGCCTGTTCCTGATGATATTAAAATTCAATATGTTTTAGATGGACAACAAAGAATCACTTCTCTTTATGCCGCTTTTTTGGGTGCCAAGATTCGAAAAGAGGGAGAAAGGAAAATAACTGATTATGGAGAAATTTATGTAAATTTAGATGGAGATATTGAAGATAATGATAATCAAATTGTCATTTCAGAAAAGCCCGAAGAAGCAACTTTTATAACACTTAACGAAGTATTAAATTTTAATGATAATTTACTTGAAATAAAAGAAAAGTATTCTGATGATAATTTCAAAAAAATACATCGGTATTCTCAAACTTTTTCTACCTATGATTTTTCAACTATTGTTCTTCGTAAAGAAGATATTGATTCTGCAATTGAAGTTTTTACAAGAATAAATACAGGCGGACAAACACTAACACTTTTTGAAATAATGTCTGCAAAAACTTATGACGAAGAACAGAATTTTGATATGGAAGATAGATTTCAAAAATTAATAAAAGAATTATCAGAAAGTAAATATGACACAATTTCAAGTTCTGTAATTCTTAGTATTTTAGGTCTTATTTTAAGTAAAAACAAAGAATGTAAAAGAAAAGTAATCCTTCAATTAGATAAACAAAAAATAATTGATATTTGGGATGATGTAATTTCTGCGTTAAAAGAAAGTATTGATTATTTCCGCTCTGTTTATCGTATTCCGGTATCGGCGATTTTGCCTTATGATTCTCTTTTAGTGCCTTTTGCATGTTTCTTCTATTTTCAAAAAGAAAAGCCAAAAGGAGAACAAATTAAATATCTGGAAGAATTTTTTTGGAGAATGTCATTATCCTTTAGATATTCGAGTTCAACAGAATCTAAATTGGCTCAAGATATAAAAAGAATTGATGAAATTTTAAAAGGAAATAGACCTAATTATGACGAAGTCAAAGTTTATTTGAGTTCTCCAAAAGATTTAATTGAAACAGGGTTTAGTGCGGGTAGCAGTTACTGTAAAGCAATTTTATGTTTATTGGCATATCACGAACCAAAAGATTTTCAGGATAACGGAAAAGTTATTTTAGATAATTCTTGGTTGAAAGTTGCAAATAGTAAAAATTATCATCATTTTTTCCCAAAAGCATATTTAAAGAAAAATAATATTGGAAATGAAAATAGTCTTGTAAACATCACTTTAGTTGGTGCCGATTTAAATAAAAGAAAAATTAGTGCTAAACCACCATCAATTTATATACAAAGCTTTTTAGATGAAAACGAAGATTTACCAACATCATTAAAATCACATCTCATTGATGATTTAGATGATTTCGGAGTTATGAGCGATGATTACCTTGTATTCTTAGAAAAAAGAGCAAACGCTATTTTTACTGAATTAAAAAGCAGAATTGAATTAAAACATAGGGAAAACAAAAAAGAAGATGAAATCAAAGAGTTAATTTTAAGCGGAGAAAATGAACAATTTGAACTGAAGTCTACATTGCGTTTTGATTTAAGAGAGAATAGTATCAATAAAAAATTAGAATATGTTGTCGTTAAAACTATTTCTGCTTTTTTAAACACGGATGGCGGAACTTTAATAATTGGCGTAGATGATGACGGAAATATTTTAGGTCTTAAAAAAGACTTTAAAACCTTAGCCAAAAAAGACATAGATGGACTAGAATTACATTTCAGACAAATTATTAAAAAATATTTAGGAGAAAATTTTGAAAAATATATAAAAATTACATTTCCTAAAGTTGATAAAAAAGAAATCTGTGTTGCTAAAATTCTAAAAAGTGGAAAACCAGTTTTTATAAAACATGAAGGAAATGAACAATTTTTTGTTCGTAATGGAAATGCTTCTATTCCTAAAAGCAGACAAGAACAAAGCGAATACGAAAAAATACATTGGAATTTATAATAAGTGGTTTTAAAAAAATAAAATTAAAAAAAATATTTATGCAGACTTTTTTAGACAAATTCACAATCAGTTATAAAGATACGATTAAGCAGGCGTTTGATCTGGCTTGGAAAAACAGCGATTTGGCGGTTAATCCTGAACACCTTTTTTGCTCTTTAATAATCCAAAAAGGTAGTCTGGCAAATCATATTTTGAAAAGATTAAAAATTACCGCGACCCAGCTAAAAAGAGAACTGCTGCCGATCCATCAGCCAGGACCTCGTATTGAAAAAAACAGAAAACATCCAGCGATCTCCAATGAAAGCAAAGGGATTATTAAAAGATCTGCCGCCATCGCTAGCGCTAAGTCGCATAAATTTATCGGTACCGAACATCTTTTAATAGCGCTGATTAAATCAAACAGCCCTGAAATTATAAAATTTTTCAAGCGGCATAAAATAGATTCTAAAAAAATGGAGGAGCAGATAATCGGGTCGCTAAAAACGCTCACGAAATTTTCGCAGCTGACAAACAGATCCCGCCATTCTAAATTAAAAAAAACCGACGAAGGATATTTTGAAGAAGAAGGCGAAAAAGACAGCGATTTTATTATTGATTTGACAAATCGCGGCAATGTAAAAAAAATTGATCCTGTTATCGCGCGCGAAGACGAGATTAGCAGAATAATCCAAGTTTTATCCCGCCGCTCTAAAAATAATCCTCTTCTTTTGGGCGAACCGGGCGTTGGCAAGACGGCTATTATAGAGGGGCTGGCAAAAAAAATCGCAAGCATGGATGTTCCGCCTTTTCTTTACGGGAAAAAAATTATCAAGCTTAATATGGGATCTATGATTGCCGGAACAATGTTTAGGGGAGAATTTGAATCAAGGTTAAAAATGATTATAGAAAAAATACAAAACGACCCGAACTCCATTCTTTTTATTGATGAAATTCACAATATCGTAGGCGCCGGATCAAGCAGCGGCAATTTAGACGCTGCAAATATCCTAAAGCCTGCTCTTGCTCGCGGAGAATTCCGCTTGATAGGCGCGACTACTTTTGCTGATTACAAAAAACAGATTGAAAAAGACCGCGCGCTTAAAAGGCGGTTCGCGACGGTTAAAATAGAAGAGCCGAACGCGGAAAAAAGCCGCGAAATTCTGATTAAGCTGAAAAAGTATTATGAAAAATTCCATAAAATAGAAATCACGGAACAGGCCATAAACTCGGCTATTAAGCTTTCTGATCGTTATCTGACAAACAGCCATTTGCCGGACAAAGCGATTGACCTGATTGATGAAGCGGCGGCTAAAGTAAAAATAAAAAAAGAGAAGCATAATTTCAGCTTTTTGCAGACAAAATTCAGAAACAAACTTGAAAAAATAGAACTCGCGAAACAGCGGCATATAAATTGCGAAGACTATTCAGCCGCAGTGGGATTAAGAAAAGACGCTGACGATTTAATCAAAGAATTCAAATCACTAGAGATGATAAACGAGGAACTTAAAAAAACCATCATTGGCAAGATCACTAACGATGATATAGTTGAAGTTATTTCAAGAATAACAAATATACCTAAAAATCAGCTTAATTCCGAAGACGCGGATAATCTTCTTGGTTTAGAAAAAAAACTGCGCGAAAAAATAATCGGACAGGAAAAATCTATTAAAACCGTTGTGAGGTATTTAAAAAGGGGTCTCTTGAATATCTCTTCTCCTCACCGCCCAATGGCTTCATTTATGTTTTTAGGACCTGTAGGCGTAGGAAAAACCGAACTGGCAAAACAGATAGCCAAACTTGTCTTTGGCGAAAAACAGTCAGAGGACGGCAGCGCTTCAACTGGAAAATCATCAATAATCAAGCTTGATATGAGCGAATTTAACGACAAGTTTAATGTTTCGCGATTGATAGGAGCGCCAGCAGGATATGTCGGATATGACGAAGGCGGAAAGTTAACGGAATTCGTCAAGCATAATCCGCGCAGTTTAATTCTGTTTGATGAAATTGAAAAAGCGCATCCTGAGGTTGCCAACATTTTGCTGCAAATTTTAGAAGATGGTATTTTAACAGACGCTTCAGGCGAAGAGATAAATTTTAAGAACTGCCTGATAATTTTAACTTCAAATATAGGGATGAAAGAATTTTACGCCGGCAAAAACATCGGCTTTAGCGCCGTGAAGCAATCAAAAGAAAATTTTTCCGAGTTAAAAGATAAAATCTTAAATAAGTTGAAAAACAGAATGCGGCCTGAACTTTTAAGTCGCCTTGATAAAATTCTAGTTTTTAATCCTTTAAATAAAAAAGATATTGAGAAAATAGTAAAACTGCAATTGGAAGAACTAAACGGCAATTTGGTTGATAAAAAAATCAGACTGTCCGCGGACGCTAAAGCGATTAAAGACTTGGCGCTGCTCGCCTACTCTCCAGAACAAGGCGCGCGCGCTGTCAGAAAGATAATTCAGGAAGAGGTGGAGGATAAATTGGTGGAGATAATTTTGAAAGAAAAAAAAGGAGACACGATTAAAACCAAAAACGGAGTGATAAAGGTTGTGAAAGTTTAAGGATTAAATTCCTGTGAATTACAAAATGCTATTCTAAAACAACCTGTCATTCCAAACTTGATTTGGAATCTGTCATTACTGTTCGCTATATTATGATTAAGTTCAATAAAATTCAAATATCATAATTTATTTTGCTGAGTAATATTTAGTTAACATCAAACACAGATCCTGAATCAAGTTCAGGATGACAATTATTATATTTAATAACAAAGTTATTCCTCCATCCCTCTTTTCTAAAAGTAAAATCCAGTTTTGTAAATAAATTAGAAGAGCCATAGAAGAAAAATATTTTTTGTATAATTCCGCTATGGCTCTTTGTTTTTTGTCATGATTTTTTTATAAAAATCAGAAATGGTCAAAATTAAGTACTACTTTCGCGCGCTCATCGGGTGGAATTTCTTTCCATGGCGAGTAGGTGTAATTAAGTATTTCAGAATAATGACTTCTATCATTATCGTCAAAAAAAATATTTACCCTAATTTTATCATAACCACATTCTTTAATACTATCTACAAAAATAGTATCCCCGCCAAATGCATTGCTTATAATAGTGCAATGCTCTATATCACCATCATCGGTTTTCCAGACAAGTAATATTTCATCATGGCTTGCCTCATAACTTTTTTTAAAGCAGGCAACCTCAGTATTGTTCCTCCAGTCCTCTTTAAAAGGAATTTTTTCGGCAACCCTCCGCTTTATAGCGCAAACATCTTTTCTGCCAGATGGAAAATAAGGTTTTGAGACTGATTTATGGAATCTGCCCCAGAATAGTTTAATATTCTTTACATAATCTTTAATTTCCTCCACACTTAACTTAGGCATGATATACCTCTCCTTTATTTAAGGTTTAATTTATTATTCATCCTTTTAGATAATTATAATTATGACCTATACTGTAAAAGAACTTTAATAAAATATTATTACACAAAATCAATATTAAGTCAATAGAAATCGCGTAAAATAAAAATATGACGACTAAATTAGCCGTCATATTTTTTGTTAGCGTATATTTCATAATTACTTCTCGCTTTTTATTCTGCCTTTTATTTTTTCCTTATGCCGATGCAGGATAACCCGCAGATGATCCTTTACTTTATCAATAGCTTTAAACAGCTTTTTTTCTGTTTTTACAACCCTTAATATTTTGCCCGGCACTTTAATATTTGCTTCAGCAAAAAATATCTCGCCCTTCTGGCGGCGCTGAGAATTTACTCCTATTTCAACTCTCGCTTCAATAATGTTGTTGAAATATTTATCTAAAGAGCTTATTTTTTCCTCAACATACTCTTTAATATTCGGAGTTAATTCAATATTAGTTGCCTTAATAATAATGTTCATAAATAATTTATTAAATATCTAAATTTTTTACATATTTTGCATGAGTCTGTATAAAATGCTTGCGCGGAGCGACATCCGCTCCCATTAAAATTTCAAAAGTTTCATTCGCCTCTTCGGCGCTGTCTATCATAACTTTTTTCATCATTCGCGTTTTAGGATCCATTGTAGTCTCCCATAATTGATCAGGATTCATTTCGCCCAGACCTTTATATCGCTGAATTGAGATGCCTTTTGCTTCCCCTTCTTCTTCGTTCTCTTTAAATCTCTTTTTTGTAATGCTGTCTATAATCTCTTCTTTTTCTTCTTCAGAATAAGCGTATTTAGAAAACTTGCCAGATTGCACTTTATATAAAGGCGGCTGGGCAATATAAAGATAGCCGCCGTCAATTACCGGCTTTAAATAGCGGTAAAAAAATGTAAGCAGAAGCGTCCTGATATGCGCTCCGTCAACATCCGCGTCAGTCATAATCACAATGCGGTGATAGCGCAATTTTTCAACATCTATCTGTTCTCCGATATTAGCGCCCAAAGCGATAATCAGAGATTTTATTTCATTGTTCGCTAAAATTTTGTCAATCCGCGCGCGCTCAACATTTAAAATTTTTCCCCTCAGCGGCAAAATCGCCTGAAATTCTCGATCCCGCCCCTGCTTGGCGCTGCCTCCGGCGGAATCACCCTCCACGATATAAATTTCGGAAAGTTCCGGGCTGCGGCTTGTGCAGTCAGACAGTTTGCCAGGCAAAGTCAATCCGTCCAGCGCGCCTTTTCTTAATACAGAATCTCGCGCCGCTCGCGCCGCCAATCGCGCCCGCGAAGCTACCAAACACTTCCCTATTATAGCTTCCGCTTCTCTTGGATGCTCTTCTAAAAAAATTTCAAAACTTTCCGAAAAAATATTATCTGTAATTCCTCTGACTTCGGCATTGCCTAACTTTGATTTTGTCTGACCTTCAAACTGCGGCTCCCTTATTTTAACGCTAACAACGGCTGTAAGCCCTTCGCGAACATCGTCTCCTGTCAGATTACTGTCTTTTTCTTTTAAAATATTTTTTTTGCGCGCGTACGAATTTAGGACGCGCGTCAATGCTGATTTAAATCCGAGCAGATGCATTCCGCCTTCAACCGTGTGTATGTTGTTGGCAAATGTAAAAACTTCCTCTTGATAATCTTTATTGTATTGCAGCGCTATTTCAACATTAACATCATCTTTCTCTTTCTCCACATAAAAAATATTATCATGGGCGGCATCCTGTTTTTGGTTAAGATGCCTTACATAAGAGGCTATTCCGCCTTCAAAATAAAATTCGTATTTTTGCGGAGCGCCTTTGTCGCGCTGATCAAATAGCGAAATTTTAACTTTTTTTGTCAGATACGCCTGCTGGCGCATCCTGTCAATAACCTTTTTCCATTGAAATTCCAATATTGAAAATACTTTCTCGTCTGGCTGAAAAGTAATAGTAGTGCCTGTTGATTTTGAAACTCCGACTGGCTTGACTTTGCCTTGCGGCTCTCCGCGCTTATATTCCTGAATCCAAACTTTGCCGTCTCTTCTTACCTCTGCTTTTAAATAAGAGGAAAGCGCGTTAACCACGGATACGCCGACTCCATGCAAGCCGCCCGAAACCTTATACCCCTCGCTTTCAAATTTTCCACCGGCGTGCAGAGTGCACATCACGGTTTCCAATGCTGATTTTTTTGTATGCTTATGGATTTCTACCGGAATTCCGCGTCCGTCATCGCTAACTTCCACCATTCCGTTAGATAAAAATTTAATTTTAATATTCTTGCAAAAACCTGCCATTGCTTCATCGATCGCGTTGTCAACGACTTCCCAGACTAAATGATGCAGACCTTCTGAAGCTGTATTTCCAATATACATTCCCGGCCTTTTTCTAACAGGAGCCAAACCCTCTAAAACCACAATATTGTCAGCGGTGTATTGCTGAGTATCTTTCTGTTTTTTCGCCATAAAGATTATAATTATTTTATTATTTTGTTATTTTTTTATTTAAGTATAGCACAACTTATCTTATTGGCAACACACTGTACAAGATGAGTACATAGGTAA
>JAGLTA010000074.1 GCA_023135505.1 Candidatus Parcubacteria bacterium
ACAATATTTGGCTTTTTCTTGTTTTGCTCGTTTTAATTAAAAATATTGGACAAATAATAAAATGTTTGCAATAATATAAAAAAAGTTGAAGATGCTATTTTTTTCTTTTAATAAAACAGGGGGGTAAAAATGTTATCAAAAAAAAACTATAAAATTCTCAAAAAATACAAAAATGGTGGTTATTTGGATGAAAAGGATGAAAAAATAGTTCGTCATATTGAGTCTATAGGACTGATAAAAATAACAGCAAAATTGACACTAATGGGAAAAACTGTGTTAAAAGGATATGAAAAGAAACATAAAAAAATTCATTAACAATTAAAAATTATCATCCTTCAACTTTTAAAAAATCCTTATTATAATAAAAAAATAAGGATTTTTTACTATTTTTAATTTTTATATGTCGTTTTTACTTTTTCATTTTTAGTTTTTAATTTATCTTAATTCCTCTCGCTATCTTTCTTATCTTTTCCACAATTGGCGGCAAAACTTTAAGCAGGTAATCAATTTTCTGCTTTGTTGTCTGTCTTCCTAATGTTATTCGCAAACTGCCGTGAGCTGAAATATGCGGCAAGCCGATCGCCAACAGCACATGCGACGGCGATAAGTCTCCCGAAGCGCAAGCCGATCCGGTTGAAACAGCTATCCCTTTTACTTCAAGCGACATTAAAACGCTTTCGCCTTCGGCTTTTTCAAAGCTGAAATTAACGTTATTCTGCAAGCGCTTTTTTCTGTCTCCATTCAATTTCGCCGCTGGAATTTTTTTTAAAATATTATCAATCAAATAATCTCTCAGTTGCTCAATTTCGCTGTTTTTCAACTGATATTTTCCAACTAATTCAATCGCTTTGCCAAGCCCGACAATCGCCGGAACATTAAGCGTGCCGGAGCGCATCCCTTTTTCCTGATGCCCGCCATGCATAAATGGGGCTATCGGCGTCCCTTTTCTTATATATAAAGCCCCGATGCCTTTTGGACCGTAAATTTTATGCCCTGACAGCGAAAGCATATCAACGCCTAATTTTTCAACATCGCAATCCAAATAATTAACCGCTTGCGCCGCGTCAGTATGAAAAAACGGAAAAATTCGCCTGTTTTTGCTCCTTATCATTCTAATCATCCGCCCTATTCCGCCAATCGGCTGAATTGTCCCTATTTCATTATTAGCGTACATTACAGAGATTAAAATAGTCTTTTCAGTAATTGCTTTTTCAACATCGCTAATTTTAATAATTCCATTTTTCTGCGGCTTAATATAGGTTATTTTAAATCCCTGTTTTGCTAAATATTCCGCTGTTGCTAAAATGCAAGGATGCTCAATTTCGGTTGTGATAATATGATTGCCGCGTTTTTTTAGAGCTTGCGCGACACCTTTTAGCGCCCAATTATTACTTTCCGTGGCTCCGCTTGTAAAAAAAACCTCTTTGCAATCGCAATTTAAAAAAGCGGCTGACATCTTTCTTGCTTTGCTGATGCCCTGTTTTGCTTCCTGTCCGAAACTGTGCAATGAGTTCGGATTACCGAATTTTTCGCAAAAATAAGGCAGCATCTCATTTAAAACAGTTTTGTCGCACGGCGTAGTAGCCGCGTTGTCTAAATATATAATCATATAAATTTAAAATTTAAAATTATTTACTTCTGTTCTTTTCTATATTTTTTCAAAAACGGCGTCATTTTCCTTTCAGGAATTTTTATATTTTTCAATCTCTTTTTAATATCTTTATCGCTTAATTTAACATTTAATTTTCTATTAGGAATATCTATCTCTATTATATCGCCGTCCTGAATAGCGCCAATCGCGCCGCCTTTATAAGCTTCTGGCTCAATATGCCCGACGCATGCTCCGCGAGTACCACCAGAGAAACGCCCGTCTGTTAATAGCGCCGCTTTAATCCCGGCGCCTGAAATCGCCGCTGTCGGCGTGAGCATTTCTGGCATTCCAGGAGCGCCAGCAGGACCCATAAAATTTATTACGACAACATCGCCATCTTTTATATATTTATTTTTCACTGCATTTAAAACATTTTCTTCTGAATTAAAAACTCTTGCGGGACCACTAAATTCCATCATATCCTGTTCAACAGCCGTCTGTTTTATGACCGACGCTTCAGCGATATTCCCTTTTAAAACAGCGATTCCACCCTCTTTGTAAAACGGATTATCAAGCGGTCTGATAATTTCATCATCTAAAACTTCGGCTGATTCAGCGATCTCTTTAATATTTCTATTATTCACGGTTTGTGAGTCTTTAAGATATTGCTTTAATCTGTTTAATACCGCTGGAATGCCGCCCGCTCTGTCTAAATCTTCCATAAAATAAGGTCCTGACGGGCGTATGTGGCAGATATTCGGCGTTTTGCGCGCCAAATCGTCAAATAAGCTTAAAGGCAGACTGATTCCCGCTTCTTTCGCAATCGCGGGAAGATGCAGCGCGGTATTTGTTGATCCGCCGATAGCCATATCAACTAAAACTGCGTTATAAAAAGCGCTTTTTGTTATTATGTCTCTCGGCCTGATATTTTCTTTTGCCAATTCAACGGCTCGCCTGCCTGTTTCGTACGCCTGTTTTAATTTTTCATCGTCAACAGCCAAGGTCGTTGCGCAATTAGTTAATGACATTCCAAGCGTTTCTGTCATACAAGCCATTGAATTAGCAGTAAAAAGCCCTGCGCAACTTCCGGCCCCGGGACAAGAAGCGCATTCAATCTTTTTTGCCTCTTCTTCTGAAATTTTGCCGGCGCGAACCTGCCCGACTGCTTCAAAATCTGAAATCACATCCATCTTTTTTCCTCCTGAGACACCAGCTTTCATCGGACCGCCAGTCAAAATAATCGCCGGCAAATTCAATCTTCCCGCTGCCATCAGCATTCCCGGGGTGATTTTATCGCAATTTGTCACGCCGACCCATCCGTCTAAAGAATGCGAAAGCGCCATTATCTCAATATTGTCCGCAATATGATCACGGCTTGGCAAAGAGAGCCGCATTTCAACATACATCGCGATGCCGTCGCAAACGCCCGGGACGCCCCATTCCAATGGAACTCCGCCAGCGTCTTTAATGCCTTTTTTGATCTCTTTAGTCAGTTTGTTTAGATGAATATGCCCGGGAATAATATCGTTAAATGAATTTGCCACGCCGATAAACGGCTTTTTAAAATCCTCCTCTGTTAATCCGCTGGCTCTTAAAAGCGCGCGATGAGGCATAGTTTCAACGCCTTTTTTTAATTTTTCCGATGGAAACATAGAAATAAATTTAAATTTGTCATTTGAATTTTGGATTTCATTTGGTATTTGGGCTTTGTAATTTGAAATTTGTTTGTATCTTGTTTCTCGTGTCCTTGTATATTTTAGACTATCGTTGTCCAATTAAATTTGTCTTCCTCGTCCCCGTACTGAATCGCGCGCAAACTGTTGTAAAGTTTCGTTGAAATCGGACCGGGTTTTCCATCTTTACAAAATTCATAAGTTTTGCCTGCCGCGCTGTCAACGATTTTTTTAATCGGGCTGATAACCGCGGCTGTTCCGCAGGACCCTGCTTCGTCAAATTCAGCCAGCTCTTCAACTCTGATTTTCCGCTGTTCAACTTTCATTCCAATCTCTTTGGCGAGTTTCATTAAACTTTTATTGGTAATAGAAGCTAAAATAGACTTTGACTTCGGCGTAATATATGTATTGCCTTTAATCGCAAAAAAATTCGCCGGTCCGCATTCGTCAATATATTTTTTCTCTTTCGGATCAAGGAACATCACGGAATGATAGCCCTGTTTTTCTGCCTTGATTAAAGATTTAAAACTCGCTGCGTAATTTCCGCCTGCTTTAATATGCCCTACGCCCAGAGGCGCGGCGCGGTCGCGGTCGCGGTCTATTAAAATATCTATCGGATTAAACCCAAGCAGATAAGGTCCGACTGGATTTACAAAGACTAAAAACAGGTATTCTTTTGTCGGATGCAATCCTAATTGCGCTCCGCTGCCGATTAAAAGCGGACGGATATATAAAGACGCGTCGGAATCATAGGGCGGAACAAATTTTTTATTCATTTCAACAGCGCTGAAAACCGCTTGCTTGAAAATCTCGCGCGGAATTTCAGGCATAAAAATTTCTTCAGCTGAGCGATTTAATCTTTCAGCGTTCTCTTCCCAGCGGAATATTCTTATTTTTCCGTCTTTTCCGCAAAACGCTTTCATGCCTTCAAACGCTTCCTGCCCGTAATGCAGACATCCAGCGGCAGTGTGCATTTGCAGATATTCAGAATCTGATTTTTCAATTTTACCCCATTCGCCATCCTTAAAATAACAGCGGATGTTGTAATCTGTCTTGTGGTAAGCAAACGGCAAATTTTTCCAGTCTAAATTCGGCATATTTCAAATTAAAAATGAAAAAATTAAAAGAAATTTTTAATATTTTTTATTTTAACTTTACCAAAATCGCGCTGAATTGTCAATTTTAAAAAAATAAAAAAGAGACGATTTTGTAAAAAGTCTCTTTTATCTTTTTGAAAAAAGCAGTTAGGTTGACCACTTTTCAAAACCTCCTAAAAAATTATCTCGGTCCTATGCTGCAGACCGAGAAATCGTCTTCTGTGTTATATACCTTGTGCAATCGCATTGGCGATCGCGATTTTTTGCTTTTTTTAAGATCTTCATCTGAAAGTTCTGATAAATTTTCTTTTTTTTCTTCTTTTTTT
>JAGLTA010000075.1 GCA_023135505.1 Candidatus Parcubacteria bacterium
AAAAATATCGCAAAAGAGATTGAAAGCGAATTAAAATATCCTGGCGAAATAAGAGTAAATGTTATCAGAGAAACAAGGGTATTAGAGTATGCGAGATAGAATAGCCAGTCCGAAAAGCCAAAAGATTATTAAAACATTAATTTAATATGTTAAAATAATATAGAAAGGGGGTGTTTAAAAAATGACAAAATCAGAATTAATTTCAGCATTATCAGATAAAGCGGAAGTAAGCAAAAAAGACGCCGATACAACTCTTAACGCTTTTCTAGACATTGTAACAGATACTCTTAAAAAAGGCGGAGAAGTCGCTTTAACAGGCTTTGGGACTTTTTTAGTTAAAAAGAGAGCCGCAAGAATGGGCAGAAATCCGCAAACAGGAGAATCTATTAAAATTAAAGCGGCAACTGTGCCGAAATTCAAAGCAGGAAAGAATTTAAAAGAATCAGTTAAATAACTTGGTTATTTTGGAAGATATCTGCCAAAACACAAAAACTCGCTATAATAGCGAGTTTTTGTGTTTTGTAATTTATAATATTTTTATTTTTCCCTGCCGTACTGTTTTTATTTTTCCATCCCGAGTGTCAACTATTGTTGACGAAGGATTTTTCAGTAAGGTTCCAACGTCTAAAAAAATATCCGGCTTTATTCTGTTTTTTTGCATCTGTTTAATTACATCAAAAATATCATAACACAAATTTTGCCCTGAAATATTAGCACTCGTAGCAACAATAGGCCTGTCCAGTTTTTTTGACATCTTGCTGGCAATTTTATTATCAGAAACACGAACAGCGACTCCTTTGCCTTTAGTTTGTCCCTTTTTATTTAATATTAGCGTTAATGGTCCTGGCCAATATTTTTTCGCCAAAGCTAAAGAATTTTTATCAAAATTAAAATATTTTTTCACCATCTTAATATCACTGGCAATAATCGGCAATAACTTTTTTCTTTTTCTTTGTTTGATTTTAAAAATTTTATCAACAGCGATTTTATCAGTAAAATCAGCCGCCAAGCCATAAGCCGTTTCCGTTGGAAAAACAGCGACCCCGCTGTTTTTTAAAATTTTAATAGCTAGATTTATCGCTTTGCTTGCTTGCTGTACGTTATTAATTTTAAAAATTTTATTAAGCATAAATAATAACTCAAAAATTATTTTAAACTATATTTTGCGATTTTTAAATAAAGAGTGTAATATATAAATATAATTGATTATACAGCTTTTTGCGTAATGAGCAAAATTTAAGATTTAATATTTTATTCATAATTCGTAATTCGTAATTCAAAATATTTATGTATCTTGAAAAAATTGAAATTCAAGGATTTAAGTCGTTTGCGAATAAGACAACTTTAATTTTTCCAGAGCCGCAAAAAAATAACAAAGGAATAACCGCGGTTGTCGGTCCGAACGGTTCCGGCAAATCAAATATCAGCGATGCTGTCCGCTGGGTTTTAGGCGAGCAAAGCTCTAAGCTTTTACGCGGAAAAAAATCGCAGGATGTTATCTTTCACGGAACAGGAAAGCGCGCTCGGCTCGGAATGGCCGAAGTGTCGCTTTATATCAATAATAATGACAAAATAATGCCTATTGATTATAGCGAGGCGGTTTTAACAAGGCGGCTTTATAGGAACGGAGAGAGCGAATATCTAATCAATAAAAACAGAACGCGGCTTAATGAAATTATTATGCTTCTCGCAAAAGCTAATTTTGGGCAGAGAAGCTATAGCATTATCGGACAGGGGATGATAGATTCCATATTGCAGGCGTCAGCAAAAGAGAGAAAGGATTTTTTCAATGAGGCGGCTGGCGTAAAACAGTATCATATTAAAAAAGAGCAGGCAATCAATAATTTGGAAAAAACAGCGGCTAATTTAACGCAAACCAAGATAACCTTAAGCGAACTTGAACCGCGCCTTAAATATCTAACAAGACAGTCAAAAAAATTGGAAAAACGGCAGGCAATAAAAAAAGAATTAACAGATTTGCAAATTGCTTATTACAGCGATTTTTATTTTAATTTGCAAAATCGGATAAATACAGACATCACTATCCTAAAGAAGAAACAAGATTACAAGCAATCGCTTGACAGGCAGTTTGCCGGAATTCAAGAAAAATTAGCGTCATTCGCAAAACAGGAAGAATCAACAGCAGGCTTTGATAAAATAAAAGACGAGCTTAACTCCTATCAAAATCAAAAGAATAAGCTGTTTGGCGAAATAGCTGTTTTAAAAGCCGAGATAGATGTTGAATACAAAAAAGCTGGAAAATTTGATTTAGCATGGCTGGAAAAAAACAGAAACAGCATAAAAGAGCAGTGTTTGAAAGAGGAACAGGATTGCGCGCGGTACAAGGTTTTAGAAGCGGAGATTAAAGAAGAACTGCAAAAATATAGCAATAAAAATTTAGAATTTGATGGCAAGTTGAGTAAAATCAAAGATCGGCTTCAAAAATTTTCCGTTGACTGCATTAATAACCGTCCGAAAGAGCTTAGAGATTTATTGCGGCCGATTATTAAGTCGCAAGAAAAGTTGGTTGAGTTGATAATTAGAGCAAAAGACATTAAAGATATTCAAAAAATTAAGCAGAGCGCTTTGGCGGTTAAAAATAGTTTAAGCGGTTTAATAGAGGAAGATGATAAAAGCGGGCAGGACAGATTTGAAAAAGAGATTTTTGCATTGACAAAAAAACAGGAGGAGTTGTCTGAATTGAAAAATGAATATTTAGGCGAAATAGGCAAATTAAAAATAAAGCAGGAAATCAACATCGCGCAAACAAAGATAGCAAGCGATAATCACGACAATTTAAAGCGCGATTTGCAAAAAATAACCGCCGAAATAAAAGAATCAACAAAAAAACCACTTAGCAGAAGCGGTAAATTAGAAGACTACAATGATAAAAAAGAAAAATTATACAGTCAGATTATTGAGATTAACAAAAAAATAGAAAAATTTGAAACAGAAATTAGTCTGTTTAATCGCAGGGAACAGGAAGAGAGAGAAGAGATTTTTTTATTGCAGGATACGATGCAAAAGCAGCAATTGAAAATAAACGAAATAAATAGTTCAATAAGTTCCGCAATGGTCGGGCTGGCAAAATTAGAAGCCAATAAAGAAAATTTAGAAGATGAGATTAAAGAAGAGCTTGGCGGGACAGAGATGCTTAAAAAAGAAAAAGCTAAAGAATTTTTTGATAAAGAAAAAATTCAAAAATTTAAAAAACAACTGGAATTGATCGGCGGAATTGACGCCGAAACAATAAAGGAACTAGAAGAGACGGAAAAACGGTTTAATTTTTTATCAAGCCAGTGCGAAGATTCTGAAAAAGCCAGCATAAAATTAAGGAGCGTTATTGAAAATTTAGACAAAATAATAAAAGTAAAATTTAATGATTCGTTTGAGAAAATCAACGGCAAGTTCAATAAATATTTTAAAATTTTGTTTAACGGAGGCGAAACAAAACTTATTAAAAATATTATAATAGACGAAACCGAAGATGGCAGTGAGCAAAAAGTTGAAATTGAAATTCAGGCGGCTCCGCCCGGAAAAAAATTAAAGGATATAAATATCCTTTCAGGAGGCGAAAAAGCGCTAACTTCAATCGCTTTGGTCTGCGCGATTATATCTATCAACCCGTCGCCGTTCGTTGTTTTAGACGAGGTTGACGCGGCGCTTGACGAATCAAATTCTGTCCGCTTTGCTAAAATTATAAAAAATTTAACTAGCAAGACTCAATTTATAGCGATTACCCACAACCGCGCGACTATGGAGATCGCGGAGGTTTTATACGGCATCACTATGCAGGACAGCGGAATTTCAAAAGTGCTGAGTATGAAATTAGAGGATGCGGCAGTTTAATAGAAACAGATCTACTGAATAATAAGTTGCATAGGTTCCTCATATTACATTTAAAACAAGCGCGCGCATTTTCTATATAAAAAAAGATAATTTTAAAATCGACCTATTAAATACCTTGACAAAATTTTGTTATTCTATACAATAGAAGTATACAGTTTTATATACTTGTGTTAAAAATATGGCGAATATCACTCAAAAACTTAAAATTCTTATGGATAGCAAAAAGACAGTGTTTCGCGCTAAAGATTTGCAAAGTTTATGGGATGAAAATTCCAGAAATACGATTATTTACGCCAAAAGAATGGTGGTTAAGAAATTGATTTTAAAATTGGATAAAGGTTATTACGCACTTAATAGAGAATACAGCGTTTACGAATTAGCTAATTTAATCATCTCTCCGTCGTATGTCTCCTTTAATTCTGCTTTGCTTTTTTGGGGCGTATGTTTCCAAGTGAGTGATATAGTGCAGTCGGTCTCTCTTTTAAATTATCAAAAAGAGATAGAGAATAGGGTTTATAAATATCAATCAATGAAAAAAGATTTGTTTTTTAATTCAGAGGGGGTTGATTTAAAAAACAATATATCCGTTGCCAGTCCGGAAAGAGCATTGCTTGATTCGTTTTATTTCGGCGCGGTTGCCAATATAGACGACTGGGAAAAAATAAATAAAACTTATTTAAATAAACTTGCTAAAAATTATCCTTTAAGCGTTCAGGGGAAAATAAAAGATTTAAAATTATGACCA
>JAGLTA010000076.1 GCA_023135505.1 Candidatus Parcubacteria bacterium
GAAAATATTCCGCGTCAAATCTCCCCGCCTCGTCTGTTTCTTTTTTTGTAGTTTGAAATGATAAAATATGCTCTAGCTTGTAATCCCCTCCTTTGCCAAGGCTTCGGCGGGCAGGCAACAAATCAACCTCTTTCAAAAGCGTTTCTTCGGCTTGTTTGTAAAGTTGTTTTGATTGGGTTTGTTTTTCGTAAGCGAACTTTACGATTTTTTCTATTTGGAGTTGGAAAGATTGAGGAAGGATTGGGATTTTTAAATCAGTAAAATTAAAAACGTTTAATTTGGGTTGTGCGTTACCGCTTATTCTTCTTAATATTTGATTTTGACCATACTTTGAATTTAAAAAAGTTAAAATAAAATATTTTATTTCTTCATTGTAATTCTCTAGTTTTATACCGATATTATTTTCAGAGACATTTGCTCTTTTCATTTCATTATCTATTCTTGCAATCAAGCCAATTGTATTTCCAACTTTTGAGACAACTAAATCGCCTTGTTTTAATTCAGAATTTTTAATCTTATTATTACTATCCTCAGAAATACAAACCATATTTTCTTTTTCTAAAAAAAATCTTTGTCTTATGTCTTGAACTCTTACAAAATAAACACCTTCATTAAGATATTCTTCACTTTTTAAAGTTGACCCAAAGGGACCTGATACAACCTCATTTTTTGATAAATAAAAATGTTTTAAATTGTCCAATTTCTCTTCAATCTCCAAATATTCCAGTTTAAAAAACTCCGCGTCAAACCTGCGCGCTTCTTGAACATCTGATTTTTTGATAATTGAGATTTGTGGCATATTATTTTAACTTTCCAATTTATCTTTTATGAAATTAAAAATTTCCTTAAAATTTTTCTTTGTTGTGTTTAACAAATTAAAACTTTCGCCCTTAATGAAAAGTTCTTGAATGGCTGTATTAAATTTACTTTTTTCATATTCCACGCTATCAGGAAAAGATAATTTTTGAATCCTCAATCTCTCCGCAGAAGTATGAAATAGTTTTTCAGTTTGAAAATTGCTAAAATTTTCTTTTATTTCTTTCAGGGTAAATATGTGCTTTTTTAATTCTTCACTTACATTATTTAAATAATTTTTTTTCGCTCTTTTTCCCGGAATGTCATCATCAAAAATTGCAATAAATTTTTTGTTATTTGCTAAATCTTCGCGAAAAATATTCTCGTGCTTATCAACTCCTGCCCCAGGATAAAAGTTAAAATCATAATCATCATTAAAAAATTGCTCTTTTACCCATTTAAACGTGTAGTAATCAAATTTACCTTCAGTGAAAACAATGTTTTTAGTCTGCTCAAAAGGATTTTTAATATATTCTAAACAATCTAAAATTGGCTGAAAGTGTGTTTCCTCGTTTTCATTGTTTGCAACAAAATTCCTATATAGTTCTGCGTCAATATTCTGGCTGTAGTTTTCCATATCAATCACTCCGCTACTGTCTTCTTTTCTGCCTTTGTCTTTCACAACAAATGAAGTAAGTAAAAATTTTGGATTTAATAAATAGTGGCTATGTGTTGAATAAATTATTTTTGATCTGTCAATTAACTTTTCAAAAAGTTTTAGCAATTTTTGCTGGGATCCTTGATGTAAATTACTTGCTGGTTCATCAAATAAAAATAAATATTCTCCTTTTTCAGTTTGTCTTGCCTTTCTAAATTCAGTAAAAAGCAAAAAGCCAAAATACCATCTAAAACCCAAACTCATTTCATTGATGTAAAAACTGCTTGCCCCCTCTTTAATTTTAAATTGCAAAAAATAACCATTGGTATCTTTATTATGTTCAATTTCAATATTCTTTCTTGTTGAATTAGAAAAAATTTGTTGCCAAGACTGCACTATGACAGAATTTAATTTTTGACTCATTTCATTTAATATTTGTTTTGCGGATTCTTCATCATCCTCGCTTGTACTTTTTAATCTATCTAGAATATGTTTATTTAAATTATAAGACTCATCAATGCTACTTAAAATGTCTTGTAAAATTTTTCTATATTCTTTTTGAGTGTCCGTTTTTGTTAATTCCGAATTTTCAATATTTTCAAGATAAATTTTGTCAGGAAAATCAAATAGAAAATTTTCAAAATACAAAATTTTTGGAATTAACTTTTCTTTAATTTCTGTTGTTAACGCATCCCAATGTTCGTTGTATCTATCGTACATATCAACAAAATTTTTTGCTTGTTTTGTCTTTACTTTTAAATCAATGTTCCACAAAACACTAAAACCTCTATCAATAAATTTAGAATCTTTGAATTTATATTTTTTAGTAATTGATATTTCATCTATTTCTTTTTCTAATTCTAATTTTTTCTTTAGTAAAAAAGATTCAATAAATTTTTTGTCATCATTACCCAATTTTAAAGTTGCTTTAATTGTTACTACATCGTTAAAATTTGCTTTTTTATTCTTATGTATCATCTCGTGCTCGCTGCCCTCAATTTTATTTTGAAATAAATCTATTGCTTCTAAAATTGTAGTT
>JAGLTA010000077.1 GCA_023135505.1 Candidatus Parcubacteria bacterium
CGATCGTGTATTTTGCTAAAAAAATAAATTCTTGGCTAATTTCACGATCGCGCGTTTTGCTAAAAATAAAATAAAATTTCAATTTAAAAAATTATAGCGTTTTTTCACGATCGTGTATTTTACTAATAATCTATAAATTAAATTTTTTCTTGAACAATAAATCGTTGCTAATTTTATCAACAACCATCAAAACCACAAATTGCTCAATTCTATAATATTTTATTATCTCCTGAATTTCTTCAAAATTATCATAAGGGCTGATCCATACGCTATTTTGCAATTTTTGAAAACCTAGATCTAAAAGTATTCCCCTAAAACAATCTCTTGCGCTCCTCTTTTTTTCTGGAATATCAAAAATAATAACGCGCCATTTTTTATCCCATTTATTTTTATTTTTTTTATTTTTAGCTTTGATTTTAGCGATTTTTATTAACCCCTTTATTGTAAATCCTTTTTTATCAACATAGCCGAATTTTTCTAAATGGTAAATTTGAGAATAAATTTTCATTTCACTTTTTTTATCTTTAATAGAATTTTTATTTTCATAATAAGAATCCCAATACCAAAATTTTTTTCTATCAATGCTGGCATTAAGCAATCTTTCTAAATTATCTGATAAATTCAATAATAAATTTTCACATTCTAATTTTCTATTTTTCAAATTCATATTTAAAATTTATACTGCCTTATTGGTAAAATAATTAATATATTTCTCTGATAATCTTTCTGATAATTTTATTGGTAAAAATAAAATTAACAAAAATTATAGCGATTTTTCACGATCGTGTATTTTGCTAAAAAAATTTTTATTTAAAATTACAAATTAATTGTAATAAACTTATAAAAATTGCTATTAAAATTTACTGTTTTTTTTAAAAAATGCTAAAACCCTTCGTAGTCTCGCATTGTCATTTGAGATTCAATCTGTTTTATTGACTCAATAACAACGCCGACAACAATCAATAAACTTGCTCCGCTTATTGCTAAGGTTCTTGTTCCTGTCGCCGCTTGTAAGATTAGCGGTAAAATCGCCACAATTCCCAAAAACATCGCTCCTGTAAAAACAATACGGCTCACTGTTTTAGCCAAATAAGACTCAGTCATCTGACCCGGACGAATTCCAGGAATAAAAGCGCCTTGCTTTTTTAAATTATCAGCTATCTGCTGCGGATGAAAAATAATAGAAGTGTAAAAATAAGTAAACGCAACTACTAAAATAAAATAGATTACGCCGTAAAAAATTTGGCTGTTAAAAGCGTCTATAATAAAACGCGCCGCGCCTGAAATAAACTGGCTTTGGAAGCGCAGAAAAAATTGCGCGACTATCGGCGGAAAAGTTATAATGGCGATAGCAAAAATAATCGGGATCATCCCGGCTTGATTTACTTTCAATGGCAAATAAGTATTCATTCCGCCGTACATTTTCATCCCTCTAACCTGTTTTGCGTAAGAAATCGGAATATTTCTCTGCCCTTCCGTAATGAAAACAATCGCAAAAGTTGTAATTAAGGCAATTACAGCAAAAGTTATTAAACTTGTTATCTGTGTGGGATCAAAAGTAGAGATGGTCTGCGACACAGCCATTGGTATACTTGACACTATGCCCGCAAAAATTAAAATTGAAATTCCATTGCCAATTTTTTTCTCAGAAATAAGTTCGCCCAGCCAAACTAAAAACATTGTGCCGGCTGTAATTATAGTAATCATAGTAAAATATTTCCAAGCGTTTAAATCCGTAAAAATAGGAATTTTAGAAGTTTTTTGAAACAGCGTAATCATTCCGTATCCCTGCAGCGCAGCTAACGGAACGGTGGCGATTCGCGTATATTGATTTATCTTTTGCCTTCCTTGCTCATCTTTATTCATCTCTTCTAATTGCGGCACAATCATTGTCAGGAGCTGGAAAATAATAGAAGCTGTAATATACGGACCTATTCCAAGCATCACTAAAGAAAAATTACTCATTCCTCCGCCGGAAAAAATATTCAGCAATCCTAAAATTTGATTTCCTGAAAAAAAGTCTTTTAACGCCTCTGTGTTAACGCCGGCAATCGGAATGCTGGCTGCAATCCTAAAAACCACGAGCATGGCAAATACAAACAGAATATTCTTTCGCAGTTCTTTGATTTTCCAAATTTGAATTAATTTATTTAACATAAAATATTTCTACTACAATAATTATAAACGATGCAACAAAAAATTTTAGTTCTAGCCATGACCGCAATTTTTACCAATAACAATACCATCTTCATTAAAATAAATTTCTATTTTCCCATCCCAACCAAAAAATTTATAAATCCATGCTTCTTTAATTTTATATTCCAATTCACCTTGACCAAAACGGTATTCATTAACATCTGATTTTATTATTTTTTTGTCTAGTTCACCTAAAATTTTTATAATTTCATCTTTATTTAAACCTCCATATATAAACTCATATTTTGGATGACTGCATATAAAATGTGTTTCTAAATATTGAAAATACAAAAATACTCCTGAATAAAACATTAAAAATAAAATTCCAATCCCTGTTATGCTAATTACTACAATTTTAATAAAAAATTTATTTTTCATTATTTTTCACATATAATTTTTTTACACTTTCACTCATTTTTACATTACTGAATTTTAATTTTTTTAACTTCAGTTCTCCGTCCCCTAAAATTTTAATTGGGGATTTTATATTATTAATCAGTTTTGCCTTTAATAGTATTTTTGGATTAATATTTTCACCGTCTTTAAAGGATTTGTTCAGATCAGATAAATTAACAACTTGATTTTTTGGCTTAGCTGATTTGAACCCTTTTTTCTTAGGAGTCGCAAAAAGCACCTGCCTTAATCCAAGGCGCTTTAATCCGCCTTTTCCGCCAGAACGGGATCTCTGCCCTTTTATTCCACGCGTACTATAAGTTCCATGTCCAGAAGAATTACCTCTCCCGATTCTTTTTTTCTTTTTATTCGTTCCTTTTAAATTGTGCAGTGATAACTCCATAAGATTAAAGATTAAAAACAATATATCGCAAAAATAAAAATTACAATTAAATTATAAATTCAAAATTACAATTAAATTATAAATTCAAATTTTCAAAATTCAAAACTGTTTGTAATTTTGGATTTTGCGCTTTGGATTTATTTGGAATTTGTAATTTTGGATTTCGGATTTTTTATATTTACGATTTCTTCGTTTTTATAATTTTTTGTATTATCTTTAATTTTAGCGTTTTTTCTGTCCAATAAATCTTTTTTGATTTCGGCTAATTTTTCTAATTTTTTTAATGCCTCAATTGCCGCGTAAACATTGTTGATTTTATTATTTGAACCGTAAATTTTTCCTACAATATTTTGCAAACCGCTTAATTCCAAAACAGTCCTCACGGCTCCTCCCGCAATAATTCCAGTTCCATGCTTTGCTGGCTTTAAAAAAATGCGCGCCGCGCCGAATTTCTGTTTTATCTCGCAAGGAATAGTCCCGTTAATAATCGGCGTGTTAATCATATTTTTTTCAGCGATTTTAACAGCTTTTGAAATCGCCAAACTCACATCTTTGCCTTTTGCTACTCCAACGCCAACTCTGGCTCTCTTGTCACCTAAAACTATTGTCGCGCGAAAACGCAATCTTTTTCCGCCAGCCATAACCCTGGTTACCCGCGCCAAGTCAACTATTTTCTGATCAAATTCAGATTCCTTTTTTTTATTAAATTTTCGCTTTTTTCCTTTTTGGTCTCTTTTAATCATAAATTTAAAATTAAAATTTTAATCCGCCTTCGCGCGCGCCGTCCGCAACAGCTTTTACTCTGCCATGATATTTATATCCGCCTCTGTCAAAAACAACTTGATCTATTTTTTTATCTAGCGCTTTTTTCGCAATCAACTTTCCTAACTCCAAACTAACCGCTGTCTTTTTGCCTTGCTTTTTAATATCTTTAATATCTTTGCCACTGACGCTTGCTAAAGTATTTCCATTTGTATCGTTAATCAACTGCAAAAACATTCCTTTGTTTGATTTAAACACGCTTAATCTTGGACACTCTTTAATGCCGTTGATTTTAGACCTAACCCTTCCCTTTCGCCTAATTTTTTGATTCTGTTTTACTTTCTGTTTATTCATAAAATTTATTCGCTTTTTGCAGCTACCTTGCCGGCTTTGCGCCTAATAATTTCATCAGAATATTTAATCCCTTTGCCTTTATACGGCTCTGGCTTTCTAATCTTGCGGATGCGCGCCGCTGTCTCGCCGACCAACTGCTTGTCAAATCCGCTGATTATTATTGTATTATTTTCAACTTTTCCATTAATTCCAGACGGCAGTTCAAATTCCACAGGATGCGAATATCCGACATTTAAAATAAGTTTTTGTCCGCTTAAATTTATTTTATAGCCGACACCGTTCACTTCTAATTTTTTCTCAAAACCTTTGTTTAATCCCTCAATCATATTTGCGATCAAAGTTCTGCTTAATCCCCATAAAGCCCTCTGTTCTCTGTCTTTTTGATTTGAAATTGAAACTATTATTTGATTTTCTTTTTTTTCAACTTTAATTTTCGGATGAATTGCTGTTTTTAATTCGCCTTTTGCGCCTTTAGCAATAACAAAACCGCTGTTAATTTCAATTTCAATTCCAGCAGGTATTTCAATTGGCTGTTTTCCTATTCTTGACATAAATTTCTGTATTTAACCCTTAACTTTATAAACTTTTAATCTTATGAACTTTATACTCTTTAATATATTTCACAAATTACTTCGCCGCCGATTTTTTTTCGCCACGCTTCTTTGTTTGTCATTAAGCCGCTTGATGTTGAAATAATGGCAATTCCTAAATTATCTAAAACAATCGGCAAATTATCAGAATCAGCATAAATTCTGCATCCAGGCTTGCTAATTCTTCTTAAATGGCTGATTGCTGGCTGGCGATTTTTGTATTTCAGCGTGATTAAAATATTATTATCTTTCTTTTCAAATTTTTCAATATATTTTTCTTTTTCTAAAATTTCCGCGATTTTTAACTTAGTTTTAGACAAAGGCAAAACAGCGTCTGGCTTGTTAACAGCCATTGCGTTCCTTATTCTTGTTAGCATATCTGCTATTGGATCGGTCATAAAATTTAAATTAAGCCACCCTAACGGGTGGTCACCCGTTAGGGTGAAATTAAAAATAAAAAAATAAAAATTACCAACTAGATTTTTTAATTCCTATTAATTCTCCGTTGTTTGCCAATTCGCGAAAACAGATTCTGCAGATTTCAAATTTTCTTATATATCCCCTATTTCGTCCGCATCTCCAGCAGCGATTAACAGTTCTAGTTGAATATTTTTGTTTTTTTTGCGATCTTGCTATTTGCGCTTTTGTAGCCATAAAATCATTTTAACATTTAAACAAGTATTATTTATTCTTAAAAGGGAAACCTAATAATTTTAACAGTTCTAGTCCTTCTTCTCTGTTTTTCGCCGCTACTGAGACAGAAACTTGCAAACCGTGCAACCTCTCAACTTCGTCCATTTTAATTTCTGGAAAAACAGTATATTCTTTAATCCCTAGGCTAAAATTCCCTTTTTTATCAATACTTTTCACGGACAGCCCCCTAAAATCGCGGACGCGCGGCAATGTGGCATTGACTAATCGGCTGATAAAATCATACATCTTTTTTTTGCGCAAGACAACTGACATTCCGACTATCATTCCTTCTCTGATCTTAAATCCGGAAATTGATTTTCGCGCTTTAGTCTGAATCGGCTTCTGCCCGCTAATTCTCTTTAGATTATTTTCAACTAATTCCAAATAATTCTTTTCTTTTAAACCAGAGCCTAACCCGACATTTAAGACGACTTTTTCAAGTTTCGGGACTGCCAAGCTGTTTTTATATCCGAATTTCTCTTTTAATTTTGGAACTATCTCTTTATTGTATTTTTCTTTTAAATCCATATTTTTTAAATCATTTCTTTGCATTTTTTGCACACTCTAAATTTATTATTTTTAGATTTTTCGCTTTTTGAAACTTTATATCCGATTCGCGTATCTTTTGAGCATTTCGGGCAGATTAAAATCACATTTGAGATATCCATTGCCGCTGGAAACTGAATTCTTTCACCTTTTTCTCCCTGCTTTCTCGGACGCATATGCTTAACTCTTAAATTCAAGCCGTCTATTGAAATCTTTCTGCTTTTAGGCGCCACTTTTAAAACCTTGCCGGACTTTCCTTTGTCCTTCCCGCAAATTATTTTAACTTTATCATTTTTTTTAATTTTCATACTTCCGTAAATTATAAATCTATTATATATCTTTTAATTTTTAAATTGTCAATAGCAGGTAGGTAAAAACGACCTAACCTGCTATTTTGTTCTATGTAACTATTCTGAATAGCCATTAAATACAATTTCCTTAAAATCTTCAAACATTTGGGGTAGCGCAACACCTAATTTCATTTTTGTCTCTTCTTTGTTTTCAGAATCCAACGGAATAGACCCTTTGAATTCTTTGTCGCCATAAGGCTCATTGGTAGTAATCTGAATATAAGCATTTCTTCCCTCTTCTGTAATTTCAACTTCTAAGAAAAATTTTTTGGCTTTCATCTCGTCCTCCTTTTTTAATTCCTAATTTCCGCCTGCCATCCAATATGATAAGCAAAATCTAAAAGTTAAAATTTTATGTCATCCTGAACTTGATTCAGGATCTATCATTGATTATCGCTAAATTATAATCAGGTTAGCAAAATTTAAATTTATACTTGGCTAATCTTAAGCATAATATAGCGAATCACAGGCACAGATCCTGAATCAAGTTCAGGATGACAAATGTTTTTAAAGAACCTCTGGCGCTAATGAAATAATCTTCATAAAACCTTTTATCCTTAATTCCCGCGCTACAGGACCAAAAATTCTAGTCCCTTTCGGCTCTTTATTCTTTTTATCAACAACCACTACCGCGTTTTCGTCAAAACGGATGTAAGTCCCGTCTTTCCGCCTTGTCTCTTTTCTTGACCTTACTAAAACCGCGTCCAAAACTTCCCCTTTTTTTACCGCGCTGTGCGGCTGGGCTTCTTTGACCGTAATTTTAATAATATCGCCGATCCTGCCGTATCTTTTGCCAGTTCCTCCAGGCAGACCGATGCACTGGACCCTTTTCGCTCCGCTGTTATCAGCAACTTTTAACATTGTCCTGTGTTGAACCATATAATTAAGAATTAAGGAAATAATTTATTAAGCGTAAATCGCTCTCCAGCGTTTTTCTTTGCTTAACGGACGGCATTCAATAAAAGAAATTTTATCGCCGATTTTAAAGCGGGATTTTTCATCATGAACTTTATACTTCCTGCTAACCGCGTATTTTTTATGGTATTTCGGATGAGATTTAATCCTGTCAACATTAACAACGATAGTTTTATCCATTCTGTCTGAAACGACTACTCCGCTGAATTTTCTTTTAATTTTATTATCTTTTTCCATAAAAAAATTTCTTTTAATGCGTATTATATCCTAAACTATTTAACTATATTATCAGATTGATTATTAATAGTCAATACTTGCGCTATTTGACGCTTAAGTTTTCCTATCTCCTTTACATTCTTAAGTTGATTATTTGCGGCCTTAAATCTTAAATCGCGGACTTTATCCTTATTCTCCGCTAATATTCTGCTTAATTCCTCTTTTGATTTTGTTTTTAATTCTTTAAATTTCATAAATTTATTATTATCACTCACCTCTTTCGCTATTTTATAATCGCGCCTCTATTTTTTAACAAACTTGCAATCAACTGGCAATTTATACGCTGCTAAACGCAGCGCTTCTTTCGCTTGACTTTCATCTATGCCTGACATTTCAAACAGCATCATTCCGCTCCTGACAACAGCGACATAATGGTCAACAGCGCCTTTTCCTTT
>JAGLTA010000078.1 GCA_023135505.1 Candidatus Parcubacteria bacterium
CCGAGCGTTCCGTAAGTCGTGTAAGCTATCCTGTAAGAATAATCAATATCCGCGCGCAGAGTATGCAAAGGAAGATTTCCTAAAGTTACATGCTCGGTTCTGGCAATTTCCGCTCCGTTTAATCTTCCCGCTATCATTACTTTCACTCCTTTCGCGCCTGATTTATAAACGCGATCAGCCATCTGTTTCATAACTCTTCTAAACGGTATTCTTTTTTCCAGATCAGCAACCGCCGACTGCGCTGTTAATTCCGCTGAAAGACTCGGATCTTTAACTTCTTTAATATTTAAATTTATTGTAGGCTTGTTTTTTTTATTCTGGTATTCTTTAAAAAACTTCTTGACGATCTCTTTCCGTAAATTTTCAATGCCCGACCCTCCTCTGCCGATAATTATGCCAGGCTTAGAAGAATAGATATCTATATCAATAACATTTCCTGATCTTTGAATATTTATTTTTTCAATTCCAAAATCTATAGATTTAATTTTTAAATAATCCTTGATTAAGATGTCTTGCCGCAGCAATTTACTGTATTCTTTTTCGGAAAACCAATTAGAATCCCATTTGTAAATGCTTAACAGCCTAAATGATTTTGGATTAACTTTTTGCCCCATAGATTTTTATCTGCTTAAATGTTTATATGTTTAAATGCTTATATGTTTTTAATCCGATTTTCGCCTGAACACTGTTTTCATAAATCCGTCTTTGCCTTTCTTTTTAACAGTATCTAAATGCGCTTTATGGCGATGCTTGCCAGCCATTCTTTCGTCAAAAATCTCTTTCCCCTGCTCTTTTGTTTCTGGCTTAGGTTTTTTCACCTCTTTTTCTTTGCTCTTCTTGATTTCGCCCTTTGAAATATCGCTGGTTAATTTTGGTAATTCTATTGTTTTTTTCTTCACAACTTTGCCGCTCTTTTCGCCTTCTAAAATAACGCTGATATGCGAACTTTTTTTTCTAATCATTCCAGCGCGACCGAAAGCTCGCGGCTTCCATCTCTTTAAAACTGACGCTTGGTCAACTCGTATCTCTTTAATATGCAGCCCGTCTTTTTCAATTTCAAAATTATGAAAAGCGTTCGCCATTGCTGAATTAAGCAATTTCGCAACTGGTTTTACTGCCTTTTTATTTATGAAGCGCAGCTGGACCAGCGCCTGTTCAGCCCCCATATTGCGGATAGCGTCAACAACCAGCCTAACTTTTTTAGGGCTCATCTTAATATATTTTGCTTTTGCTTTAATTTCCATAAAAATCATTTAAACATTTTAACATATAAACAATTAAACATTTTAACATATTATATTATTATGTTTATATGTTTTTATGCTTATATATTTTGAGTGTTTTTTTTACTTCTTTGACTGCTCTTTTGCCATCTTTCCTCCGTGCGAGATAAATTTTCTTGTCGGTGAAAATTCTCCGAGCTTGTGTCCAACCATCGCTTCAGAAATAAAAACCGGAATGTGAGTTTTGCCGTTATGCACCCCGATAGTGAACCCTACCATATCAGGAGAGATTGCGCAAGCCCTGTCCCATACTTTAATAATTGTCTTGTCGCCTTGTTTTAATTTCTTTATCTTTTTCAGCAACTTTTCGTTTATATACGGACCTTTTTTTAAACTTCTTGACATATTTTAATTTTATTGTTAAGTTAATTTAATTGTTTTTAATTTTTTATAAACATTAAAAAGGAGGAGATTATGATAAAAGAAGTGTATAGAATTAATTTAGAAATAAGTGGTTATGGAGTTTCGCCTAAAAACAAAATAGGCGATAAAATTATAAAAATCGTTGGTAATAAATACTACTTATATCCAAACGGAGTCACTGTTAAACTTTCTAACTTAACAGTAAAAGAATTAGAGGAAATTTTATCGCTAATAAAATAATTGTGCGATAACCCAACGGCGGCGATGAAACCGAACAGATAAGTTTAGTTTCATTACCGCTGTTTTCTTTTTGGTTTAAAATATTTGTCATTCCGAACTTGTTTCGGAATCTGTCATTGATTATCGCTAAATTATAATCAGATTAATAAATTCTAAATTTATATTTAACTAATCTTAATCATAATATAGCGAATTTCACAGACAGATCCTGAATCAAGTTCAGGATGACATATTTTTTTATTTAAAGAGCATCTTTTTAAAATGTTTATATGCTTATATGTCTATATGACTTACTTCCTCTTTTTCTTTCTCCGCTGAATTATCAATTTCCCTGACGATTTCTTTTTATTTCTTGTCTTAACTCCGAGCGCTGGCTTTCCCCAAGGCGTTTTCGGATGCTTTAAGCCGATCGGATTTCTAGCTTCTCCTCCTCCGTGCGGATGATCGCATGGATTCATAACTTTTCCGCGAACAGTCGGCTTTATCCCTTTATGCCGCATTCTCCCGGCTTTTCCCCAGCGAATCAATCTATAATCAGGGTTGCTCGCCTGCCCGATTGTTGCCATGCATTCTTTCGGAACTAATCTTATCTCCCCGGACGGCATCTTTAACTGCGCGTATTTTCCTTCAGTGCCCATTACCTTAACGGAAGTACCGGCTCCTCGCGCGATTTGAGCCCCCTTGCCCGGAATCATCTCTATATTAAAAACATTTATGCCTTGCGGGATATATTCTAACATCATTCTATTTCCATTTTTTATCTCTGCTTCTTTTTTCTGCGAAGACAAAATTTTATCCCCAACTTTTAAGCCGATCGGCGCTATAATATAACTTTTTTTGCCGTCTTCATATTCAATTAGAGCGATTCTCGCCCCGCGATTCGGATCATATTCAATCGCTAAAACTTTCGCAACATCATCAAATCTGTTCTGCTTAAAATCTATAATTCTAATAAACCTTTTGGCGCCTCCGCCGCGATGGCGAATTGTGATTTTACCCTGATTATTCCGCCCGCCACTTCTTTTTTTAATCACTATCAAAGACTTCTCAGGCCTTTTTTTGGTAATATCTGAAAAGTCCTGAACTGATGAGTTCCGTCTTCCAGCGGTAGTTGGTTTATATATTTTAATACCCATATAATCATTTAAACATATAAGCACGATAACATATAAACACGATAACATTTTAAATTATTTAAAAATGTTTAGATGTTTATATGTTAAAATGTTTATATGCTATACTCCTTCATAAACTTCAATCTTCTCTCCTTTTTTCAGTGTAACAATCGCTTTCCGCCAGTCCTTTTTCTTGCCGCTAACGCGCCCTGATCTTACTTTTTTGCCTTTCATATTGATCATATTAACAGCGATCGGCTTAACTCCGTAAACCTCTTGAATCGCTTTTTTAACCTCTATTTTATTAGCTTTTTTCGCAACCACAAATCCGTATTTATCAAAAACTCCCATATCGGTAATTTTTTCCGTAATTAGCGGATTAACTAAAACGCGATGAGCATTGCCACTAATTGCTTTTTCGCTTTTTGGTTTTTGCGCGACAGCCGTTTTTTTTGTGTTTTTCTCTTTCGTTATCTTCTTGCCAGCTTTTACTTCGCTCTTTTTCGCATCCTTTTTAATAACTGCTTTTTTCTGCTTATCGTCTTTTTGAACCACCTCATCTTTTTTATCCGCGCTAATCTTTTTTTTAAATTTATCTAAAATTCCCATACTTAATCATTTAAACATATAAACACGATAACATTTAAACATTTTTAATATTGCTATCGCATTAAAATATTTTTATAAATAAACTTTTTCAATCTCTTTTACTGCGTTTACTGTTATTATTAAATATTTATATTTTAAAACTTCAACTACATTTAAGCAATCGGATTTGATTGTTTTGATATTTGGAATATTTCTTGTGGATTTTACTATATTTTCCGATTTATCGGTTAAAATAAGCAGGACGCTATCTTTTCTTTTTTTGCTTCTGTTTTTTTTCTCGTCTGATTTCTCAATCTTGCTACTTATAATTTTAGCATCTATTTTCTTTAATATTTCAACGATTTTTTTAGTCTGAATTTTTTCCAATTCAATCTTGTCAAACAAAATTATTTTTTCATTTTTAACTTTATCTGAAAGACACATAAAAAGCGCCTTCTTTTTCATTTTTTTATTTATTTTCAAGGAAAAATTCCGCTCTTTTGTCGGTCCGAAAGTAACTCCGCCGCCGATCCAAATCGGAGATCTGCTTGATCCAGCCCTTGCTCTTCCAGTTCCTTTCTGCTTCCACGGCTTTTTTCCCCCGCCGCGGACTTCGCTTCTGTCTTTTGCGTGCGCCAATACTTGCCTTGAATTCGCCTGCTGGGCAACAACGACTTGCTTAATCAACGCTGGTTTTGCTTTCACGCCGAAAACCGCCGAATTCAACTCCTGCTTCCCAATTTCGTCCAATTGCTGATTATATTTTTTAACAACTATTGACATAATAAATAAATTATGTTATATTAATTTATTGCTTTAAACTA
>JAGLTA010000079.1 GCA_023135505.1 Candidatus Parcubacteria bacterium
AAAGAATTAAAAGATTTAAAAGAATTAAATATTATAACTGAAATAGAATATCAAGACTTGTCAATGAGATTCGGGCATATTTTTGAAGCGTTAATCGGGGCTGAAGCCATAAACGCGCTATTGGAAAGGATTGATTTAAATAAAGAGATAGAAAAATTGAAAGTTGAGACAAAAATAGCAAAAGGAATAAAACTTGAAAAAAGCGCCAAAAGATTAAAGCTTCTAAAAAGTTTAAAAATGAACGATATTAGACCGGAATGGATGATCTTAAAAACAATTCCTGTGATCCCGCCCGATTTGCGCCCAATGGTCGCTCTTGACGGAGGGCGGTTTGCCACATCTGATTTAAACGATCTGTACCGCAGGGTTATCAATAGGAACAATCGTTTAAAGCAGTTAAACGCGCTGAATGCGCCGGAAGTAATTTGCAGGAATGAAAAAAGAATACTGCAAGAAGCTGTCGACGCGCTCATTGACAATAGCGCGAGGCATTCAAAAACAACCACGGCTTCTACTGGACAAAAGAGAACATTAAAATCAATAGCCGATGTTTTAAAGGGCAAGCAAGGAAGATTTAGGCAAAATTTATTAGGGAAACGCGTTGATTATTCTGGACGAAGCGTGATTGTCGTGGGACCTTCTTTGAAACTTAACCAATGTGGTCTTCCTAAAAAAATGGCGTTAGAACTGTTTAAGCCTTTTATTATCAGCAGATTAATAAAACAAGAGATAATACATAATGTCCGAAGCGCTATACGGTTTATAAATGAAGAGCGGGTAGAAGTATGGGATATTTTAGAAGACATAATTTCCAAAGCTTATGTTTTGCTAAACCGCGCCCCTACTTTGCATCGTTTGGGAATTCAGGCGTTTAAGCCGATTTTAATAGAGGGAAAAGCGATACAGATACATCCAATGGTCTGTTCGGCTTTTAACGCTGATTTTGACGGCGATCAGATGGCAGTCCACATTCCTTTAACAAAGGATGCCCTAAAAGAGGCGAGGGATATTATGCAGTCAAGCAAAAATTTACTAAAGCCTGCGACAGGTGATCCCGTAGTGAGCCCTAATCAAGATATTGTTTGGGGATCTTATTATATGACCTCTATTGATAAATCTATAAAACGGGACGAAAAAGACATAAAATTATTTAGTTCGCGCAGGCAGGCGATCTTGGTTTATAATTTGAATAAAATAGAATTAAAAGAGCCTATTAAAGTAATGATTTTAAAATCTTCAGACTGCAAGAAAAAATCTATCATAAAGACAACAGTAGGAAGAGTTTTATTTAATCAAATTCTTCCGCCAGATTTGGAATATATTAATGAAGTGATGGACGCTGGATCGCTAAAAACATTGGTAAAAATGATTGTGAGTAAATACGGCATGGATGGAACCGTTAAGTTTATTGACGATTTAAAAGAGATAGGATTTAAATATCTTACTAAATCCGGACTTTCATGGGGAATGTCTGACCTGCCTTATATAAAAGAAAAAACGCAAATTTTGAAAGACGCGGAAAAATTAGCAGCAGAAATTCAAGAACAGTATAATTCAGGACTTCTTACAGACACTGAACGACATAGCAAGGTAATTGAAATTTGGACTATAGCAAAAGACAATGTTGTAACTTTGGCGAAAAATTCATTAGACGAACAAGGGCCTATTCATTCAATTATCGGTTCAAAAGCGCGAGGAAG
>JAGLTA010000008.1 GCA_023135505.1 Candidatus Parcubacteria bacterium
AGGCTGTTCGCCTATTAAAGTGGTACGTGCGCTGGGTTCAGAACGTCGTGAGACAGTTCGGTCTCCTATCCGCCGTGGGCGTTGAAATTTGAGAAGGCGCATTCCTAGTACGAGAGGACCGGAATGCATAAACCTCTAGTGCACCAATTGTTCTACCAAGGGCATCGTTGGGTAGCTATGTTTAGTTTGGATAAGCGCTGAAAGCATCTAAGCGCGAAGCCGTCTTCAAGATTAGATTTCTCAGATCTCCCAGAGACTATGGGATTGATAGGCCGTATGTGTAAGTTTGGCAACAAATTTAGCAGAGCGGTACTAATAGATCGTTTTTTTCTCCGCGCTTTTCTGTTGGAAAAGTTGTGGAATTATAAGTCCAGTTTTGGCGCTCGTTAACGCGTTTATAATATTTGTCATTCTGAATTTATTTCAGAATCTGTGTTTGTAATTCACTATATTATGATTAAGATTAGTAAAACTTTAAATTTAGAATTTACTAATTTGATTAAAATTTAGCGATAATCAATAACAGATTCCGAAACAAGTTCGGAATGACAGGAATTAATCAATAATTGTGTTGGTTTGTATTTGTTTTTTTTATTGAAATTTTTTTTAAGGAGGAAAAAATGTGGTATATTATATTAATTTTATTGTTGGTTTTAATAATTTTATTATTGCCACCCAATTTGATTTATAGCGCTAAGGACGCTATAGATAAATATGGCGGATGGAGCTAAAAGTTGAGTAAAAAAATTAAAATGAAAAAACCAGAGGCAAGGGTTTTTAAATAAATTTTTGCCTCACCAACAGAGTTATTGATTTATAAGAAAAAAAGGATGTCTTTGCGAGGAGCCGAGAGAGCACAGCGAATGAGATGCGACGAAGCCACGCCTAACGGGTGGGTCACCCGATAGGGTGACAATCTCATGACTGACGCACAAACCATAATAGACAAAGTTATAATCATAGTTTTTGTTCGCTCAGTAATGAGATTGCTTCGCTCCGTTGCACTCCGCTCGCAAAGACAAGAGTGGGACAGTTTTGAAAATTTAATCATTAAAAATTTATTGCCACCCTGACGGGTGGTCACCCGATAGGGTGAAAAATTTAGTTACCTTTAATGTCTTCGTGATTTTAGCGGAAGGGGTACACCTGATCCCATCCCGAACTCAGAAGTTAAGCCTTTTAGCGCCGATGATACTGCTTTGCGGGAAAGTAGGCCATTGCGGAGACTTTAAAGATAATTAGAATAGACAAAAAAAGATGGCGGTAAAAAGCCATTTTTTTATTGACTACCGAATAAAAATTTTGTAAGATAACAATAATAAATTCTAAATTGTTTTTTGAAAATTTAATCAATAATTGTGTTGGCTCTTTATTTTTTTCTAAAAATTTTTTTAAATAAAAAGGAGAAAAAAAATGGAAAAGAATAGAAGAAATGAAAAAAAAGAAGATCTAATTTCTTTATTGGAAGCCGCGAAAAACGAAGCAGGGTTTCATATTTTTAATGTAGGAAAAACGGAGAACAAACTATTTGTTCTCCACAAGAAAAGCGGGAAATATTTTAAACTTCAGTTAAATGGGAACATATCTATACCATTATTTCGTAGAATATTAGATTTTTTATAAAGGCAGGGAGTAATAAAAAGAGGGGTAAAAATTTTTTACCCCGCCAACACAGTTATTGATTTCAGATGTCGGAAGTCAGATGTCAGAAATTGGATTTAGCATTTTAAAAATTATTTGAAGATTGAAAATTAGAAATTGAAAATTCGTTGAAAATTGCCACCCTAACGGGTGGTCACCCGATAGGGTGAAAAATTAGTAATTGCCAGCTAGATGCTGGTCAGCCTTTGGCTGAAAAATTTTAATTCGGGTGGGTACCAAAGCGGTCAAATGGGGCTGACTGTAAATCAGCTGGCTTTGCCTTCGGGGGTTCGAATCCCTCCCTGCCCACATTATTAAAATGTCATTCTGAATTCCGTCCAGAGGATGGTCAGCCTCTGGCTGATATTTTAGGATCTGTGTATGTGGCTCGCTACATTATGATTAAGAATTAACCAAGCATAAATTTAAACTTTGTTAATCTGATTATAATTTAGCGATAATCAATGACAGATTCCGAATCAAGTTCGGAACGACAGTTTTTAAAATTTATATTTATGATTACTTTTCTAACCATTTTACAATTTATCACAGCAATTTTATTGATTGTTATTGTTTTATTACAACAGAGAGGAACTGGGCTGTCAGGGCTTTTTGGCGGATCAGGAGATGTGTATAAAACAAAAAGAGGGATCGAAAAAACCCTATTCATCTTTACGATTGTTTTAGTCGTTCTGTTTCTCGGTTCAGGATTGGCTATTTTATTATTTTGAAATTATAAAATAATTTTTAATTATTTTATAATTTCATCCCGTCGGATGACGGGATAAATAATAACTTTGTGTTTAGCATAAAAAGTTTTTTTCAAAAATCAAAAGATAAAATAAAGTCAATATTAAGCAGGCAAAATCAAAAATCTCAAATTCATAACGATTTAGATCAAAAATTGGTGCTTGGATTAAGTAAAACAAAGATTCCCAGTTTAGGGCAGCTGCGGCAGTTGCCGAAATTTTTATCTATTAAAGAAAAAAGAATTATTAAAATACTGTTTTTAATAATTTTTATCTGTTTGATCTTTCAAACAGGTTATTTTTATTTGACCCATATAAAAATTGTTCCAGCATCAGCTGGCGATTACATTGAAGCTGTAATCGGCAGTCCTCAATATATAAACCCTATTTTTTCTTCAGTTAATGATGTTGATGCGGATTTAACGCAATTAATATTTTCAGGATTATTGAAATATGATAATATCACAGGAGAATTAAAGCCTGATTTGTGCGAAACATACGAAATTAGCGAAGATCTGAAATCTTATACTTTTTATTTGCGCGATAATCTGTTATGGCAAGACGGGGAGCCATTAACAGTTGATGATATTATTTTTACAGTAGAATTAATTAAGCATCCAGAAATTGAGAAAAGTCCATTAAGAGTAAGTTTTATAGGCGTTGATATTGAAAAGATTGATGACAAAACAGTTAAATTTATATTGCAAGAACCATACACCCCGTTTTTATCTGTTTTAACTTTCGGCATTCTGCCAAAGCATATTTGGGAAGATGTTAATTTATATAATCTGAATTTAGCGGAATACAATCTTAAGCCGGTAGGGTCTGGACCGTATAGAGTAAAATCGCGCGTAATTGACAGGGATGGAAATATAAAATCTTATGTTTTAACTATTAATGACAAATATTATAACGATAAGCCGTTTATTAAAAATTTAACGCTGATATTTTTTTCAGATTATAACGAAGCGGTAAATGCGTTAAAAACAAAATCAATACAAGGACTAAGTTTTCCGCCTATTGATTTAGAAGAAGAGTTACTGCTCAAAGAGAGTCTTGATTCATACCCTTTAATTCTGCCAAAATATACAGCGATTTTTTTTAATCAAGGCCAAAATCAATTTTTAGAAGATAAAAATATAAGGGAAGCGCTGGGTTTAGCGATTGATAAAAACAAAATTGCGCAAGTTTTAATGAAAAATAGAGTAAAATTGATTGATGGTCCTATTTTATCTAACTACAAAGATTACCATCAGGAAATTTCAGAAATTGAATTCAATGTTGAAAAAAGCAAAGAACTGATAGAAAAAGCAAAATTTAAAAAAGAAGAAGACAGTGAATTTTATAAAAAAAAGATTAATGTTGACGGTAAAATAGAAGAACAAGAGTTGTTAGTGTCTTTGACATTAATTGATTCCCCGCAAAATACTGAATTGGCCGAGATGATAAAAAGTTTTTGGAAAGAGATAGGCGTGAATACGGAAATTAATTTATTAGAGATTAGCGAAATTAAAAAAGCGATAGATGATAGAAATTATCAAGCGTTGCTTTATAGTGAAATTCTCGGATTTGATCCAGACCCTTATCCTTTTTGGCATTCTTCGCAGATTAGTTTTCCAGGATTAAATTTATCAGGATTTAGCAACAAAGAAGCTGATAAATTATTAGAAGACGCAAGAATTGTTATAGATAAAAATATTAGAATAGAAAAATATAAAAAATTTCAGGAAATTTTAAACGCGGAAAAAGCGGCAGTATTTTTATTTCAGCCGGTTTACGACTATGTTATTGACAAAAATATTAAAAATGTAAATATATCTAATATAGTTGTTCCGTCTGACCGTTTTTCTAATATTAATGAATGGTATATTAAAACGGAAAGGCAGTTTAGCTGGAATTTGGACGATTAGCTCAGTTGGCTAGAGCGCTTCGTTTACACCGAAGAAGTCGTAGGTTCGAGTCCTACATCGTCCACAGATTTAATTTTAAATTTTAAATTTAAAATGTCAGCCAGAGGCTGACCAGCCTTTGGCTGGAAATCCAAATGAACAAATTTTAAATTATTTTTTCAAATTACCTATTTTGGTCATTTTAACATTTAAAATTGATTTAAAATTAAAAATTTAAAATTGATTTTTGGGGGCGTAGCTCAGTTGGTTAGAGCGTCTGCCTGTCACGCAGAAGGTCGCCGGTTCGAGTCCGGTCGTCCCCGCATAAATTTAAACTATGAAAGCAAAAATACATTTTTATAAACGAGACAACATCAATACGGACGAAATTATTCCAGCGCGATACTTGAATTGCGATAACGAAGCAGAATTAGCAAAATATGCGATGGAGGATATTGACAAAGATTTTACGCAAAATGTCCAGCAGGGCGATTTTATTATTGCAGGGAAAGATTTTGGATGCGGATCTTCGCGGGAGCACGCCATTTGGGCGCTGCGCGGAGCCGGAGTAAAAGGCGTAATTGCCAAGTCTTTTGCCCGCATTTTTTACCGCAACACAATCAATAACGGTTTTTTAGCGATTGAATGCGCGGAGTTGGATGATAATTTAAAAACAGGAGATGAAATGGAAATAAATTTAGAGCAAGGATTTTTTACGGTTAACGGCAAAAAATACAGCTTTTCGCCAATTCCAGATTTTGTGAAAGATATTATGGAAAAAGGCGGACTGCTTAATACAATTTAAAAAAATAAATAATTTCGTAAAACATTTTTTTATTTTTTAATTGTAGTTTTTACTTTTTTATTTTTCTTTTTTAATTTAAAAAATATGGATAAAAAAATTTGTGTTATTAAAGGCGATGGCATCGGTCCCGAAGTGATGGAGGAAGCCATCAAAGTTTTAGATAAGATATCTAAAAAATACGACCACAGTTTTCAATATGTTGAGGCGCTGGCTGGCGGAGCGGCATGGGATGAATATGGCGAACATCTTCCTGAAAAAACTTTAGAAACCGCGAATAGCAGCGATGCGATTTTATTCGGATCAATAGGCGGACCAGTCGCGGACCAAGATAAGCCGAAATGGAAAAATTGCGAGAAGAACGCGCTGCTGGCAATGAGAAAATATTTTGATCTGTTCACTAATCTGCGCCCTTCAATTGTTTTTAAGCCGTTAAAAAATATTTCGGTTCTTAAGCCGGAACTAGTCGGAAACGGCTTTGATATTTTAATTATTCGCGAACTTACTGGAGGAATTTATTTTGGCGGGCATAAAACAGAAAACGGCGTTGCGGAAGATATTATGAAATATTCTGAAGCAGAGGTAAGGCGTGTCGCGAAAGTGGCTTTTGAGACCGCAATGAAAAGAAAGAAGTTTTTAATTTCTGTTGATAAAGCGAATATTTTAGACTGTTCGGTGCTTTGGAGAAGAGTTGTTGAAGAAGTCGCTAAAGATTATCCCGAAGTTAAATTAGAGCATATGTATGTTGATAATGCAGCTATGCAGCTTGTAAGAAATCCTCAGGAATTTGATGTGATCGTTACAGGAAATATGTTCGGCGATATTTTATCAGATCTGTCTTCAACGTTTGCCGGATCGCTTGGGTTGCTTGCATCCGCGTCTTTAAATGAATCTAATTTTGGAATGTATGAGCCGAGCGGAGGATCAGCGCCTGATATCGCGGGGCAGGGTATCGCGAATCCTATCGCGCAAATTCTTTCCGCGGCGATGATGCTGAAATATTCGTTTGGATTAGAAAACGAAGCGGATAATATTGAACAGGCTGTTATTAAAACATTAGAGCAGGATTATCGAACAGCGGATATTTGGGAGCAAGGGTGCGAGAAAATTAACACAAAACAGATGGGCGACAAAATCTGCGGGAATATATAAAATCGCTTTAACATGATAACATAATAACATTTAAACATTTTTTTAAAATTTATGTAAAAATTCATATATAATAACGGTTATATGCTATAATAAAAAATCTTTTTATTTTTTTAATAATTTTGGCAATTTATTTAGTGTGGTCGATATAACTTGATTTATAATATTATTTAATTAATTAAAGAAAAAAATATGGAATCAATAAATATGGAGTCAACTGTGCAAGAAACAATGGAAAAACGAAAGGAAAAGTTAATTAGCAAGGCATCTGAACGAATAAAAAATGAACGAGAAAAAAGCAAGGGAAGCACTGGATATTCTCTTATTAGATGGATAGACGAGAACGAGGAAAGAAAAATAAAGAAGGTGGGTATTTTAGAAAAAGCAAAAGCGGAAGGCGAAACAACAGTGAAGGAAAAATTAAAATTACTTATGGAGGGATTTGTAGAAGAATATGAAAAAGCATACGACGAACAAACAGAAAATATTATTGCTGAAGAAATTGCTAAAATTGAATTTGCTGCTGGGATTAAACATAATCCAGATACATGTGAAGTGTGCTTAGATAGAAAAATTCTTAAAAGATTCAAATCTCCAAATCCTTCTGATTGGAGTTGGGAAGCTATCTGTGATGCTAGGGCTCATGATGGAGCAATAAATCCTGAAAATGCTAAAATTGACGCTTATTATCATCAATTAATTGATTAAAAGAATAAATCCAAAAAAATAATAAAGAAACAAGGTAACTATAATAGTCCCACTAAAATAAAACACGGGTTTTGCAATATTGCAAAATCCGTGTTTTATTTTTAAATTCTTAATTTTTAGTTCCTAACTCTTTATCCATAATCAATTCAGCAATTTGAACTGTATTATTTAACGCCGCGCCTTTTAGAATTTGATTTCCGCAGACAAAAAATTCCAAACCGTTTTTTTTAAAAATAAGACTATTTCTTATTCTGCCAACCTCAACGCTGTATTTTCTGCTGGCGGTTATCGGCATAGGATAAACGCAATTTTTAATTTCATCCCGAATCTTAATCCCGTCCGTGTTTTGAAAAATATTTTTAATTTTTTGGATGCTAATTTCTTTTTTAGTTTCAACCAAAATGCTTTCTGAATGCGCGCGCATTATCGGCACCCTGACGCAGGTGCAGGAAATTTTTATAATTTTTTGAATATTTTTTTAAAATCATTAACGCCGCAAACTATACTATTTTTAAAAACACAAATTTTTTTGACATATTTTTAATCAAAATTTGTAAGTATTATCAGACCTTCGTTCAACTGCTAAAATAAACAGATTATCATTTTTGTCTATTTTGTAAATAATCCTTATATCTCCTTTTCTTATTCTAAAAATATCGTCGCTACCTTTTAATTTTTTAATATCAAATCTATTTAAAGAATTGTTTTTTAGTTTTAATAAAATTTCTTTAATTTTTTCTCTCTCTTTTGGACTAAATTTTTTTAATGCTTTGGATATTTTGTCCATATTTATAGGCGTGATAAAATTTCATCAATTTTAATCCCGCCTTTTTTAATTTTAGTAAAATCAATAATCTCTTCCCAATATTCATCGTTTAAAGGAGATATTTTAAATAGCGGCTTTGATTGTTTAAGTACAATGAAAGATTCTCCTTGCGCGACTTTTCGTGAATATATTGCCATATTCTGCCTTAATTCTTTTAACCCCACAAAATTTTTCATAAATTTAAAATTAATTATTAGATTATTTAAAGTTTAACATTTGTTCAACTTTTTGTCAAATAATTTTATTCTTTATTCACAACCAATTCGGCGATTTGGACCGCGTTGAGGGCGGCGCCTTTTAAAATTTGATCGCCGCAAACGAAAAATTCCAGTCCATTTCTGCCGAAAATCAGGCTGTTTCTTATTCTGCCAACCTCAACGCTGTATTTTCCGCTAGCGGTTAAAGGCATCGGATAAACGCAATTTTTAATATCGTCCCGAACTTCAATTCCAGATGTTTTTTGAAAGATACTTTTAATCTCCTTAACCACAATCTTTTTTTTAGTTTCAACAACAATGCTTTCAGAGTGCGCGCGCATTATCGGAATTCTAACGCAGGAGCAAGAAATTTTTATATTCTCATCATTGAATATTTTTTGCGTCTCCCAGACAACTTTCATCTCTTCTTTTGTGTAGCCGTTATCTTGGAAAATATCAATATGCGGAATTAAATTAAAAGCGATCGGATGCTGAAAATTTTTATTGCCAGCATTTTTGCCAGATAAAATATTTTTTGTTTCAGTTTTTAACTCTTTCATTCCTTCGGCGCCAGCTCCGCTTGTCGCTTGATAGGTTGAGATGATAACTTTTTTCAATCCGAAATTTTTATGTATCTGCCACAGAGGAATTGCCGCGATTGCTGTCGTGCAGTTTGGGTTTGCGATAAGCAAGGAATCTTTTATCGCTTCTGGATTTATTTCAGGAATAATTAAGGGGACATTTTTGTCATATCTAAAAGTAGAAGAATTATCAATCACAACGCATCCGCTTAAGGATGCTTTTTTTGCGTTCTGTTTTGACCACTCTCCTCCGATTGCAAAAAACGCGATATCTAATTTTTTGTAATCCGCGCGGTTTGCATCTTGCAGAATAATTTCACCAAAATGAGTTTTGATTTTTTTGCCATCGGATTTTTCAGACGCATATAAACTCAGTGAATAGATTGGAAATTTCCGTTCAAACAGAACTTTTAAAATTTCTCTGCCCACCATTCCAGTAGCGCCGAAAATCCCAATTTTTTGTTTTTTCATGATCTTTATTCTATAAATATTTTATGAAAGTTTTGCATTACTTTTTCCATCTCGTCAGTCTTTACAATCGCTTCTAACCGAACGCAATCTTTATAAGGAAAAGCGCCGATCTGCGGATTTGGGCAAGTTTTAATCAAAGTATCGTTGAAAATATTTGCTGTTTTCCAGTCTAAATTTCCAATCAGGGTAACCATATTTACAGGCGACGCGTCTATTTCGCAATTTTTCTTTTTTATGGCGTCAATCGCTTTTTTTAAATTTCCATTTCTGCTGTCAACGACTATCTGCAAGCTGTCGCGCGTGTTCCTTATTAGAACCATATTAAGCGCAAGTAGATTTAAAATCTTACTTATCTCAAAAAGAAATCCGTATTCATTAATGCCGTCGCCGCTCACAACCATCATTGTAAGCCCTTTTTTAAAACCGATAATTTTCGCGCCTTTCTGTTTTGAGCCGTTCGCGCTTATTAAGGTTCTCCTGCTGTAATCGCTGATTGACGCAACCTCAACAGCAGTTTTTGTTTTTTTAACATACTGCATCGCTTTATCGTGGATTATTTTGCCTGCTTCTTCAGCTTCAAGATAACTTAAAAAGCGGATTGTTTTAGCGTTTTTAACGATTTGCGGATCAGCAGATAAAACCCCGTTGACATCTTTCCATAGAATAATCTTTTCAGTTTTCATTGCCGCGCCGATAAAGCAAGCAGTCGTATCTGTTCCTCCGCGTCCTAAAGTAGTCGCGTTTTTGTTTTTTGAAATTCCAGTAAATCCGGCAATTATCGGAATAGATTTTATGTTTTTAAATTTCGCGTTGATATTTTTTGCGGATTTTTTAAAATCAATATTTGCGTTAAGATGATTGCTGTCCGTGATAATCGGAATATTTTCGGCAAAATATTTTTTTGCCGGCAAATTATTTGAATTTAAAAATTCTGTAAAAAAAATAGTTGACAATTTTTCCCCATAAGATAAGATTTTATCTTGAAAAATATCCAATGAATTAAATTTGTTTTTTCTCTCAAAATCAATTTCAAGGTTTTTTAACAGATTATTAATTTCGGTAATCGCAATTTGCTGGTTTTTTTTATCTATTTTTACAGAGTTGATTATTTGAATATGCTTTGCGCGAATTTTTTTAATAAATTTTTTTATCAAACTATTGTTTTGTTTGCTAAGTTTTTTGTTTTTTTCTAAAATTGATAAAAATTTTTCTAAATCGTCGGTTATTCCATTTATAGCGGAAACAATAATAATTGGCTGATAACTTTTTTTCATCTGCTCTTTAATTCTTTTTATCATTAACAAAACATATTCAGGAGCAAGAATCCCGCCCCCGAATTTATTAACGATGATTTTGTTTTGTGATTTTGTGTTCATAAAATTATTTCTCCAAAATCGTCTCTTTTATCTTCTGTCCGAAATGCCTGCCGATCCCGCTCTCTTGCAAGAACGCTAAAACTTTATCACCTTTTTTAAGTTTAGCAACGGAAATATATCCGTTGTCTTTTTTTGTTAAACGAATTGTCTCGGCGTTCTGCATTATCAAACTTATATTTTTATTTTCAAGTTTCGCTTTAACAATCAGCATCGGGCGTTTTTCAATTTTTACTCGTCCGATAATCGCCTGTTCCGTGTTTCCTTGCGGGTCAACAATCAGCGCTTTGTCTCCGCTTTTCAACTCGGCTAAATATTTTGTCTTGTCGCCAGGCATCCGAATATAAGCGTGCGCTCCGCCGGCATTTACCCTGAAAGCGCGCGGATCGCAATACGGATTTTCAACATTTTCATTATAGACCAAAAACATCGCGCTGGATGAATCGCCGACCAGCATCCCTTGTCCCGGGTTTAAAATTGATGAAGTGTCAATTACAACTCTGTCGCCTATGCCGAGCGCCTCTACGCTTTCAATCTCAGTTTCAACTATTTTTAATTTTTCATTTTGTGTCTCCTTGATAAGTTCGCTTACTTTTTTAATCTTATTCAAATCGTCGGTTTCTAATAAAATTCCGTCTGCGCCGACCTCCATAGTTTCTAAAGCTAATTTTGCCTCTTTATAATTTTTAACAGACTGGATTATATTTGAAGTTTTAGAGATTAAATTTTCCAGCGGAATAATCGTCCATTCTTTGTTTTTGACAATAATCGGAATTTTGCCTTGATATTTAATCGCTTCGTCTTCTGATTCTTTATTTTTTAAAAAAACTTCTGCGATATCTTTTCCTATTTCTAAATCTGCTTTATTGCTTTGAGCTATTATTTTTACACGAGACAATTCTTTGATTTTATCAATATTTTCAGCATCAGCATAGATTGCTTCAAATCCGCTTTCAATCGCCAGCGTCGCTAATTTTTTATCCCAATAAGGGAGTTTATACCAAAATTTTTTCATAAATTTTAAGAAGTATTAAATTATTAAACTATTTTATTGATAAACCACGTCTTTTATTTTCTTTATCATTTGAGGAACATCATCTGCTTGAAAAGCATTGCGACCGACAGAAACCCCTGCTGCACCAA
>JAGLTA010000080.1 GCA_023135505.1 Candidatus Parcubacteria bacterium
AAAAATCCTAATACTTTAGCCGTTTTTTAAAAAAATCATCACCCCCTTTCTGTTTTTGTTTTTATCAAGTTGTCAAAGGTCAATAAGCAATTTATAGCACAATTTAAAAATATTTCAAGGGCAAAACTGATTAATTATACTTGTTCTAAAATTAATTTTAAAAATTGCCTTTTTTGCCTTTTTTTGTTATACTTTAAAATAATAAAATAATAAAATTTATTATCGCCCAGTCGCAGTCTCCGATAGGTACTGCGATGATTATGCAGAATGTAGCAGTTTTTATTATAAATTGCTGCAAGGAGGAATAATTTTTTATATAAATTTATTTTATACTAATGGCAGAGGACAACACAAAAGAAAAAAAACAGGAGTTTCAGGCTGTGAAATGCGGCAATTGCGGAGGGAGCGGAAAAGTTGATAATAAAATTTGCGTGGCGTGCAAAGGGCTTGGCGTTGTTTTTTGGTTTAATAATACGCTGTTTTATTGGGGGCGGAAAATTAGCGCCGCGAGCATTTTTGAAAACAGGATGGAAAAGACAGTTCGCGCGATTATTAACGGAGTTCTGTTTGTTTTTAGCTTAGCGGGAGTGCTGAGCCTTGTTTTCTATGTTTATAATCAGGGAGTTGAAAATATTATCACCGAACAATTCTGGCTGGAACAGAATTGGCAGATGACGCTTTTTTGGGTGAGCGCCATAGCGATAATGTATCTGTTTTATCGCATAGACAAAGAATCAACCCTGACTGAAAAAGTCAAGAAAAGAAAATTTAACAAATCCGTAGAGGTTTTTTTATCTGAAAATCCATGGGAAGAGATTGCTAATCTGCCTAAAAAATCTAAAATTGACATTTCCAAATCTTTTAATATTGAAAGCATTAAAGCCATAGAAGAGGCGTGGCGCCTGGCTGATAAATTCAGCCATAATAAGGTTATGCCGCTTCATATTTTAGCCGCCTTGCTGTTTTGCCCGAAAATCAATCTTCTTTTAGCGCGGCTGGGAGTTAAAATTGAAGAAGTCGCGAAAAGAGCAAATCGGCTTTTTAACCGCTTGGGTTCAATGGATAATAATGGAAATTTGAATTTGTCCGTTAAGTGCAAGCAAAATTTATTCAACGCTTATTATGAAGCGCATAAAGCGCGGAAGCCGCAGGCAGATGCTGGCGATATTTTATTGGCTATAGTTAAACAGGATAATATTGCCAGAGAAATTTTATATGATTTAAAAATTGATCTGAATAAAATAAGAAATGTTGTTGAATGGATAAGAGTCAACGATCTATTAGTTAATCAGAGCAGGCAGTTTAGAAAAAGCGCTATTTTCAAGCCAAAAGGAGGATTAGACAGGGCAATGACAGCGGCGGCAACGCCTACACTCGACCATTTTTCGCAAGATTTGACGCTTCTCGCGAAATTCGGATATTTGGAGCCGTGTGTCGGGCGCGATCATGAGATTGAGGAAATTTTTCGCGCCATGGAGGCGAGCAGGCAGAGCGTTATTTTAACAGGAAATCCGGGGGTAGGAAAGACGAATATTATTGAAGGAATAGCCCGCTTAATGACCGCGGAAGATGTTCCTGAAATAATTCAGGATAAGCGTCTGGTTAGTTTGAGTGTTGCTCGGCTTGTGAGCGGCGCTCGTCCGGCAGAAGCGCAAGGACGGATGATGAAAATTATTGATGAAATATGCCGCTCAGGGAATATCATTCTTTTTGTTCAAGATATTCAGGATATGTCAGGAATAACTTCAGGGTCAGAAGAGAGTCTGGATCTCTCGGAAGTTTTAGCCGCGGAAATGTCCAAAGGGAATTTTTTCTGCTTTGCCACAGCAAGCAGCATTGACTATTCACGATATATAGAAAATACAGCATTGGGAAATGCGATGCAAAAAATTAACATTAGCGAACCTGAGTTAAATCAGGCGATTCAAATTTTAGAAGCGAAAACTGGAAGAATTGAGTACCAAAATAAAGTTTATTTTTCCTACGGAGCGATTGAGCAAGCAGTGAAGTTGTCAGACAGGTATATTCATGACCGTTTTTTGCCGGAAAAGGCGATTAAAATTATTGAGCAATCGGCAGTTTTTACGCAGAAAAAGAAAGGATACAAAGCCGTTGTTTTAGGGGAAGATGTCGCGGAGCTGGTTTCACAAAAAGTTAAAATTCCTTTAACTAAAATTACCGAGAAAGAAGGCGAAAAGCTGTTAAAATTAGAGCAGGAGATACATCTGAGAATTGTGGGGCAGGAAGAAGCCGTTAAAATGGTTTCCGCCGCGCTAAGAAGAGCAAGGGCTGAGTTGCGAGATATTAATCGTCCAATCGCGAACTTTCTTTTTTTAGGTCCGACTGGAGTTGGCAAGACAGAATTAGCCAAAACAGTCGCCGAGGTCTATTTCGGGGCTGAAGATAATATGGTTCGTCTTGATATGAGCGAATATCAGGAATCGGGAAGCATTAATAAATTAATAGGATCGCCTCCTGAAAAAGGCGGCAGCGGAACAGGCGGATATTTAACCGAAGCTGTCCGCAAAAATCCTTTCACTTTGCTTCTGCTTGATGAAATTGAAAAAGCTCATCCAGATATTTTAAACGCGTTTCTGCAGTTAATGGACGACGGGCGGCTTACGGACGGGCTCGGCAGGACTGTCAATTTTACGAATGTTATTTTAATAGCGACTTCCAACGCAGGGACAGATTTTATTCAGGAAAAGATAAAAGAGAATTGGAATATTGATGACATAAGAGAAAAATTAATCAATGAAAAAATAAAATCTTATTTCGCTCCTGAATTTATCAACCGTTTTGACGGCGTGATTGTTTTTAAGCCGCTTAATATGAGCGAAGTTTCAACTATCGCAAAATTATTGCTTAAGAAAGTTGAACAAAGATTAATAAGTAAAGGGATAAATTTGCGAGTGCCGGAAGATGTTGTAAATGAATTAGCGCGCCGAGGATTTGATCCAAAGTTCGGCGCCAGACCGCTAAGAAGAGTTATACAAGAGAATGTTGATAATACTTTGGCAAACTATCTTATTAAAGGAAAAATTAACAGGCGTGATACGGTTATTTTAGAGCAGGATGGAAAGATAAGAATTGAAAAAGCGCCAAAATTGTGATATTTTAAATTAAAATAATTTTTAATAAAAAATTTATGGAAAAAATTGAAAACAATAAAATAGAAAATCCGACAGAGGCTGAAAATCAAATAAAAATATATACAGCCGAAGAAGCGGAGCGAATTCGGCAAGAGAAGAGTAAAATTTATGAATTATTTATTAAATTAGGCAGAATGGAATCGTATGATATATGTTTGGATATACATAGTAAATTTTTTGGCGATCTTAGTATAAGAGAAAGGGATTGCCATATTTTGCATCATATTTTGAGCGATTCAAGCGGATTAGACACTGGTCCTAATAAGGAGTTTATTTATGATAAAAGAGACAGGGAAGCGGAAGAGGCGCTAAAAGAAAAATTAGAGGAGTTAAAAGTAAAAAATTAAATTTTATAAATGCCCCGCCACAGTTTGGAAAACTGGGGCGGGGCTGTTTTTATCTTTACATTTATTTGTTGATATAATAATATGTAATTAGATAAAATAAATTTTTTTAAAATGAAATATCAACATTACAATATTCCGCTGGCGGACAGGATGCGCCCTAAAACGCTTGGCGGTTTTGTCGGACAGGAAAAACTTCTACAGAAAGGGAAAATATTGCGGAAAACAATTGAAGCCGACTCTGTCCCATCAATGATTTTTTGGGGACCGCC
>JAGLTA010000081.1 GCA_023135505.1 Candidatus Parcubacteria bacterium
ACCTATGTATCTCATCTTTTGCAGGCAGCGCGATTGATTTTTTCGCGCATTTTGTTATATTTAATAAAAAAAGGTTCTTTGAATGTTCTTTGAAAATTCGCAAAAAATGGATGCCATTTTGAAATATTAAAAATAAAAAATTTTTATATTGGAGGTGTGATTATGGAAAATACAATACTTAATTCATATTTAAGGGAAATTACGAAATTTCCAAAATTATCAAAAGAGGAAGAATTGGAGTTGGGCTGCCAATTTTGTGATGAGAATAATCCGTATGCTAGAGAAAAATTAATAAAACATAATTTGCGGTTAGCTGTAAAAGAAGCATTTAAATTTAAAGGAGAAAAAGTTGAACTACTGGAATTAATTCAAGAAGGGACAGAGGGGTTAATAGAAGCTGTTGATCGTTATGATTATAAATTCGGCTATCGGTTAGCAGTTTACGCGGAATGGTGGATAGCGCAGTATATAAAAAAAGCGATAATGGAAAAAAATAGGAATTTTCCCGCACATATACCTATTAATGTGCAGATGGAACATTCAAATATAAACAAAACCATAAAATTTTTAGAAAGCAAATTAGGCAGAGAACCTAATTTTCAGGAAATTTCCAAAGAGACGGGTTTTAGTGTTAAAAAAATTAAATTTATTTTTGAAAAAATGGGAATATATAATGTGTCATTAGACTCTCCCATAAAATTCAAAAATAATGAGAGGGGAAGCAGAAATCCTAAAGAAATGTCAGAAATTATTGGAGAAAATTTTTCTTTAACAGCAGAACAAATATTGAAACTCAAAGAAGAACTAAGAATGCTGTTGGAAAAAATTTTAAAAAGAGCAAAGAGAAAATTTTGGAAAAAAAGTTTTAAAATTTTTTGCGAATTTTGCGGTTTTAATAAAGAATTTATTGCTAAATCTGCGGAAGAAATCGCGCGAGATTTTTTATGTACCCGACGGAATATTTATGAAGTTACTAATAAAATTCTTTTAACTTCATATTTAGTTGCAAAAGAAGAAGGTTATATTATTGAAAAAGGAGAAAATTTTACTATTAAAAAAAGCGAGGTAAGAAAATATTTGGAAAGATTATCTGAAATCTGCGCATGGATTCAGAAAAAAACAGGATCCAAAATAATAAATTTTGATAAATTTTAATATTAAAAACAAGGAGGGAAACAAAACAAAGGCTATGGCGGAAATAAACCACATAGCCTTTTATTTTTTTGTAATAAATATAATTTAGGTTTACTCTTCTTCTTTAATTAAATTATTTATTACAACACTAGCCGTTAAGACAACCGGCATAGCTAAGATTCCGCCTATTATTCCAGCTAACTGAAACCCGATAATCAATGAAATAATTGAAATAATCGGATTGACGCCGACCGCTTTTTTCATAATATTAGGCACAAGAAGATTATTTTCTATCTGCTGTACAACAACATAAATAGCAATAACAACCAGCGCCTTGCTCGGCGAATAGAGTAATGTTAATAAAACAGCTGGAACCGCGCCGATTATAGGCCCTAAATACGGAATGAATTCAAACAGCCCAGCTATCAGCGCTAATACTAAGGCGTATTTTATATTAAAAAGCGACAGACCGATAAAAGTTAAAATAAAAATCGCGACGCATAAAATCAACTGCGCTCTTGCCCAAACTCCTAATTTATCTTGAATATCATGGGTTGTTTTAATAATTTTTTCTTTGCGTTTTTTCGTAACAATATTATCTAAAAAGCTATACCAAGATTTTTCCTGCAGAATCATATAAAAGGCGATGACAAGGATTATAAAAAAAGAAGCAATTCCGCCGAAAAGCCCGATTGCGAATGAAAAGATATTTTTTGCCCCGCCGCCAATATTGCTTTGTAAAAAATTCAGAGTTTTTTGGACGCTGTCTTCAAATCCGAGTTGGGCAAGATATTCTTTGAATTGATAAAAAACAGAATAAATTTTTTGCGAATAAGATGGAAAATTTTTCGCCAATTCATTGATTTGCTCCATAATGGGAGGAGCGAGCAGGACAAGCACAGACGCGATAACAATAAGCATGATAATATAAACAAGCAATGTTCCCAAAGCGCGCGGGATATAATATTTATTAAGCCAGTTAGCAATCGGATTTATAATGGTTGCGATCACGAAAGCGATAAAGAGTATAACTAATATATTAGTTATTTTATACAAAAAAAAGCAGAGCAAGAGGACAGAAAGAATTTTTATTATAGACAAAACAGAAAAATCAATTGTTAGTTTTCTATTTCTATTATTTTTCAACGCCTCAATCATAAATTTTATTAGTTAAAAATAAGTTGAATTTTAGATATAATTTATTTTTCCCATAAAATAAAGCTTATATCTGTCAAAGCTTTAATTTTATGATAAGTATTGGCTGGAAATTCTATTTTTACAGGAGCCTCAACTACTTGTGTGGAATTTTTTAATGTAATCTCTGCTGAACCAGTAATTAAATAAATCAACTCTTTTTGGTTTTTAGAATTATCTCCCGCAATTGTATTTTTATATCTATAAAGAATTTTAAAATCTTCAACTTGATAATTTTTACCTTTTTTATTTTCTTTAATTAATTTCAAACTCATTTTTATTTTTTAGTTAAATTTTGAAATTATATTCATAAATATTATTAAACCTATAATCATCGCTATTATCAAAACAACCTTGGCTATCTCTTTACTTTCTTCCGCATTAGGCTTGTATTGCGGGTTTTGCTGCAATTTTTTAAAATATGCCGCCAAGATTGAAAAATTTATTTTATTTGAATGTTTTTTTCCGCAAAATTTATTGATTTTAAATTTTTCAAAACCCTCAAATTTTTTGCCGCATTTAATGCACCTTTTAACATTTTTAGGATTTAAAAAATCGCAATGAAGACATTTTTTATAATTTTTATTTTTTCGCTCAAATTTTGCATTCATAATTATTAATTTTTACTAATTTTTTCAATAGCGCGCAATACTTCTAACGGCATAGCAAATATCACTGTATTTGATTTATCTGAACTAAGATCGTTGATTGACTGTAATGTCCGCAAATGCAGCGCGCCTTCTGAATGCGATAAAATATCCGCAGCCTTGCTCATATTGTCGGCAGCTATCACTTCTCCTTCGGCTTTAATAATCACTGCTCTTTTCTCTCTTTCCGCTTCCGCTTGTTTTGCGATAGTCCTTTTCATCTCGTTAGGCAATTCAATGTGCTTTAAGTCAACAGAGACGATTTTAATCCCCCACGGGTCTGTCGCTTTGTCAACGATTTTTAAAATATTATCTGAAACCACATCTCTTTTAGACAGCAGTCCGTCTAAATCAACTTCCCCGACAACATCTCTCATTGTTGTCTGCGCTAGTTGCGCCACAGCGTATTCATAATCTTCAACTTCTAAAATAACTGTTTCCGCTTGAATAACTTTATAATACAGCACAGCATTCACATTTACGGAAACATTGTCTTTTGTGATCGCGTCCTGATCTGGAACATCAATTACTTTTACGCGAATATCCACTTTTTCCATATGCTGGATAATCGGAAAAACCAATCTCCAGCCCGGCTGGATTGTTTTATAATATTTTCCGAACTGGAATTTTACGCCTCTTTCGTATTGGTTGATTTGGCGTATGCTAATTAAAATAATCACTATTGCGATTATAATTGGAATTAAAAAATTCATAAGCGTTTTTGTTAAATCTATTAGAATTTACAAAAGCAAATAAAAACAGATTTTTTATTATAATAAAAATTTATTTAAAATATTTTTTTAATCTATCCGCAAAAATTTTTCTTTCGTTTATATCAGCTAATTGTTTTTTTGTATCTGTTAATAAATATAATTTATCATTTTTATATCTTGGAAAAATATGAATGTGATAATGCCACACATCCTGCCCTCCGCTTGGTTCATTATGCTGTCTTGACGATACTCCGTCGCACCTGTATTCCTTTTTTAACGCAATAGCAACTTTTTTTTCAAAGTAGTGAATCTTGGCGGATAATTGCGATGAAAGCGAATAGATATTTTCAATATGCTTGTTCGGTATTATTATGGCATGGCCTTTATTATTTGGCCACCAATGCGAAGATATAAAAGCAGTTATATCTTTTTCGCGATAAAATATATCTTTTTGTTTAGAAAGAACATATTTATCTTCAACGCCTTTTAATAGTCTACAAAAAGGGCATTTATAATTTTTTGGCTCATGTGAATACATAAATAAAATTTAAAATTAGCAAAAAATTTCATTATACAACCCTAAATACTTCTTCTATAGTCGTAATTCCTTCCAGCGCTTTTAAGATGCCGTCCTGTTCTATGGTAATAAACTGTTTCTCACTAGCCATTTTTTTAATGTCTTCTTCCGAAATATTAATGTTATCGGTAATAGCTTTTTTTATTTCATCGTTAATATCAATTACTTCAAAAATTCCTACTCTTCCTTTATATCCGATATTATTGCATTTGTCGCATTTATTCGCTTTATAAAAAATGGGCTGATCCAGCTTGTTTAAGTCAATTCTGTTTTTTATTTCATCAGGAGCTGAAGAGAATGACTTCTGAATTCGCGCTTTCTGTTTTTCGTCCAGCGCGTTTTTTTTACGGCAGATTTTACAGACTTTTCTTACTAATCTCTGTCCAATTATCATATTAAGCGCAGGCGCCAGCAAAAAATTTTTAACGCCCAGCGATAAAATTCTCGGTATGGCTCCTGCGGCGCTGTTTGTATGAACAGTGCTTAAAACAAGATGCCCGGTTAAAGCAGTCTGAATAGCTATATCCGCTGTTTTCGGATCGCGAGTTTCCCCGACCATTATAATGTCAGGATCTTGCCTGACAAGAGAGCGCATCGCTTCGGCAAAATCATATCCGCCCTCTTCGTCAACTTGGCTTTGGTTTATGCCAGACATGCGATATTCAATAGGATCTTCAATGGTAATAATTTTGACATTTTCTTGGTTTAGTTCGCTTAAAATAGCGTATAGCGTTGAAGTTTTTCCAGAGCCTGTAGGTCCTGTATTAAATATTAGCCCATTAGGTCTGTTTATCCCTTTCTTTAATACATTATAAATCTCTTCTCTAAGCCCTAATTCTGTGAGAGTGAACGATTTTCGCGAGAACATTAAAATTCTTATAGCTACGCTTTCTCCATAAACAGTAGGCAGAGTTGAAATCCTTATGTCAATTTGATCTTTGCCAAGCGAAATGGTAAAACGACCATCCTGCGGCTTGTCGTTTATATTAATTTTTAATCCAGAAATTAATTTAATTCTTGACACTAAAATATTCCATTTATTTTTGTCCATAACAGCTGCGTCATGAAGCGTTCCGTCAACCCTATACCGTATTTTTATATTACCCTTTTCGGCTTCTATGTGAATATCAGAAGCGTCAATATTTATAGCTGATGATAACAACAAGTTTAAAATTTCAGTCAAAGAGACTTTTTTTAGAGATTCTGTTATCTGTTTAAAATTTTTAATTTCTTTAAATTTAGCCAAATCTTCTTTAGTGATTTGAACTATCTGTTTAACAGTTTTAATTTTTGGCAATTTTTCATATATAGACAGAATTTTTAAAAAACTGTGCTCAGAAATAAGATAGATCTGGAAACTTTTATGAGAAAACCGCTCTTTTAACTGAGAAATAAATTGAATTGTGTTTTTGTCAGTTAAATTCACGGCTCCGATGCGCGCATGTCTTCTGCCATAATAAAAACAAACCGTTTTATGTTCTTCCGCATCTTTTTGATCTATGATCTTAAGCGCTTCAGGCGTGATTGGAAAATTATACAGATTGATATAATTATACCCGCTTTGCGCCGCTTTTGCTTTTACCGCCCTTTCTTTGTTTGCGATTTCTATAGCGTCCATGCTAAAGTTTAATTTTTCCAAAACATCTTTTTTGGCGATTCGCGCTTTTTGCTTGCCATTGCTAACATTTTCTTCCATAATTATAATATTTACTTTGAATTACAGAATGTCTTTTTTTTGTCATTTCGAGCTCCCGTTATTCAACGGGACAGGCTTCGGCGAGAAATCCCTTAAACATTACTTTTACTTATAGTATTGTTTAAGCGATTTCTCTCTCTGCTACCGTTCCATTCGAAATGACAAAATTGTCATTTTAACCCATTTCGTAATTCAAAGATATTTATTAGATCCGCTGAATAATAAAAATATTATTCAGCGCGCCTTTTTATTTTATTAAATAATCTTCCGATCAAACTAAGTTGCTTCCCTTCTGCTGTTAATTTCATAAAGATTGAAATCCAAACAGCGTAATTGTAAGAAATAAGCATAGCGATCATCCATAAAGCTATTAAACTTGTTAAAATCGGTATAAAGATAAATAGGAACGCGAAACTTATTCCGCTGGATAAAAAGATACTAAAAATACCCATAGAAGATATTGGAAGCAATAGAATTAAAATTATCCATTTAATCGCTATTTGCGCTATAAAATTTACAATAAACAGAAAAAAAGCCGCCTCAACAGTGATAACCCAGTTATCTAAAAACAGATTAAATCCGTCTCTAATGGCGCTTAAATAATTTTTTCCATGAAGTATGATAAATGATAGCGCGTATTTAGTAATCAAAGAAACAAAGAGTATTATTAAGATAAAAATCGTTGAAATTAAAAACCAGCTAAAAAAACTTATGCTTTTAATAAGAAAGGCGAAATAGAATAATCCAAACAGAAAAGAGACGCTCCATACTATGGATTTATTGATAATATTAAGGTTGAGCGCCTGCCAAAAATTATTTCGCCCGATTTTTATGCTTTGCCCCAAGTTAGTTTTTTCTTTGCTGTTTAATTTAAAAATAGAATAAACAATTCCGCCTTGAGATATTACTGACAGCCAGACCAATAGCAAAAATATGCTGATAATAAATATTAAAATTGCCAAAGAAGCAATAATCGCCAGCGGATCAGTGAATATAATATTTTGCAAATTTGCCAAAGCGGCTGATTGAAAAAAGCCAGTATCGTAAACGCGCCAAATCAAACTGTCCTTATTTGTTATTATTTCGCTAAAACTGGTTGAGATAAAATCATATCCCTCGCCAGCTAAAAATAGGATAAAAAGCCCTAATACCCATAAAAATTTATTTTTCCAAACCAATTTTAGCGGCTTTAAAAAAAGCGCGCGATAAAAATTTTGATTCATAATTTTTGAAATTTAACTATTTGTAAACTATTTGTATTTTATCATTTTTAAAAAAATATGTAAATAAATCTGTCGCGCTTTAAATATATCTGTTATAATAAATAATACTTAATAATTTTAAACCTATGCTTCCGCAGGATACCAAAATAATTTTAAAAAAATATAATATTTCTCTAAAGCATAAATTCGGGCAGAATTTTTTGACTGATGCGAAAATTTTAGATAAAATAATAAAAATAGCCGATTTAAAAAAAGAAGATACGGTTTTAGAAATAGGCGCTGGGATCGGAACGCTCACAAGAGAGCTGGCGGAAAAAGTTAAAAAAGTCATTGCTGTTGAGATTGATAGAGAATTAGTTAAAGTTTTGCGAAAAATATTCAGCAGAACAGGCAATATTGAGATTATTGAAAAGAGCGCGCTGAGCAACGATTTTAAAATCGCGAATTTTATAGATATTAAAAATTCGTATAAAGTTGTCGCCAACCTCCCGTATAATATCACTTCCCGATTTATCAGAAAGTTTTTAGCAGACGAAAGAATAAAGCCGAAGTCAATGGTTTTGATGGTTCAGAAAGAGGTCGCGAAAAGAATAACTGCTAAGCCGGGGCAGATGAGCTTATTGTCGGTTTCTTGCCAATTTTACGCTGACTGTGAATTAGCGTTTTTCGTGAGCAGAAAAAGTTTTCTGCCGATCCCGAAAGTGGACAGCGCGGCTGTTAAATTAAAGATTAAAGACAGCAAGCCGAGAATAGATGAAAAATATTTTTTTCAAATCGTTAAAGCCGGTTTTTCCAGCAGAAGAAAAAAATTGAAAAGCAATTTAGCGAAAGGTCTGGATATTAAAAAAGAAGATATAGATAAAATTTTTATCAAATTAAAATTAGGAGAAAATATACGAGCGCAGGAGTTGAGCGTTGAAGACTGGATAGGGCTTTATAAAAATATAAAAATAATTAAAAAATAAAATGTCAAATAAAATTTTAGAAATTAAAAAATTAGTTAAAAAAGAACTTAAATTTTGTTCTGCTCATACTTTTGATCATGTTATGAGGGTTTATAATTTAGCTATTTATCTTGCTAAAAATCAAAATGTTGATTTAGAAGTTATAAAAGCGGCTTCATTATTACATGATATCGGCAGTAAAAAAGAAATTGATGACGCTACTGGCAAAATTGATCATGCTATTGAAGGAGCAAAAATGGCAAAACTAATTTTAGAAAATTTAGGATATCCAAAAAATAAAATAAAGCATATTCAAGATTGTATTATTTCTCATAGATATAGAACTAAAAATAAGCCAAAAACACAAGAAGCTAAAATCGTTTTTGATGCAGACAAATTAGAAACGGTTGGAGCGATTGGAATTGCCAGAGCGTTTGCTTGGGTTGGCAAAAATAATGCTAATATTTATAGGAAAGTTAATATTGATAAATATGCTAATGAAAATTTAGGCGGAAAAATTAATGGAAAAATTAAAGACAAAACAAAACATAGCCCTCAAATTAATTGGGAAACAAAAGACAAATATATTTTAAACTTTTTATATACCAACAAAGCAAAGCAAGTTGCAAAAGAAAGAATGATTTTTTCTAAAATTTTTTTAAAAAGATTAGAAGATGAAATTAATGGCAAAATGTAAATGTCAAATAAAATTTTAATACTTTTACAATAAAATAATTTTATGGACTCTTTAATTCAACAAGCGATTTTTTTAGTT
>JAGLTA010000082.1 GCA_023135505.1 Candidatus Parcubacteria bacterium
ATATGGAAAATTGCTACAAAACAATGGATTTGGATTTTATGGAATCTGTCTGGTGGGTTTTTAAGCAGCTATATGACAAAGGGCTGATTTACGAGGGTTATCGCTCAATGCATATCTGCCCAAGATGCGAAACAACTCTGTCTCAATCTGAAGTCGCTGAGGGCTATAGAGATATAAAAGATCTATCCGCGACAGTGAAATTTAGAATAAAATATGCTGAAAATAAAACAGGACGCGGAGTAGGAGCTATTATTATTAATAATAAAAATGAAATTTTATTAATAAGACGCAATGAGCCAAATCGAAAAATTACTTGGGCGCTTCCCGGCGGAAAAGTTGAAAACAATGAAACTTTTTTAAATGCGTTAAAAAGAGAAATAGACGAAGAATTAGGAGTAAAAATTAAATCGGCAAAAGCGTTTAGTTCTAAGCCAGATATTTTAGAAGGCAGAGTTTTTGAAACTGTTTGTTACGAAATTAAAATTAAAGGAACGCCTAAAATAATGATTCCTGATGAAATTGATAAATTAGAATGGTTTTCATTAGATAATTTGCCAAAAATAGATTATCCGCCTTCAAAAGATGCTATTGATATTTATCAAAACGAGAAAGAAAAATTTTACCTTGATGTTAATATTGACAGACCGTTGTCAAATATTTATATTTTAGCATGGACGACAACGCCGTGGACGCTTTTAGGAAATGTCGCACTGGCGATCGGGAAAAATATCAAGTACGCAGTGGTTAAAATTGAAAATGATTTTTATATTTTAGCGAAAGATAGAATTGAGGAAGTTTTAAAAGACAAGGAATATGAATTTGTCGCTGATGTAAATAGTGAGGATTTAATTGGATTAAAATATGAACCAACATTTGGTTATTTAAAAAAGTTAATAGACGATGGCAAGACTGCGAGGGTATTGAAAAAAAATAATTCTAATGAAGGAGTTGAGCCACAATTTGCAATAAATATAGATTCTTATAGTAAAGATGAATTTAAGCAAAAATGTAAAGAAATAGATAAAAGCGGAGAAATTATTTTTTATTTTAAAAGAAATGCTTATCGTATATATGAAGCTGATTTTGTAAATACTGACGAAGGCACAGGCGTTGTGCATATTGCGCCGGCGTTTGGCGACGATGATATGAACTTAGCAAAAAAAGAAAATTTGCCTTTTGTGCAACATGTAAATGCAGACGGTAGATTTAACGAAGACGTTATTGCTCCACCAGAAAAAAGAAAAAATATAATTACAGATCAATTCATTAAAAATTATGAGGAATTCATTAAATCAGCAAAAGATGAATCAGAAAGTGAACGAGTTGGTAAGTGGATCGGTCGCGAAGTAAAACCTAAAAAAAATCCGAGCGAAACAGACATTGAAATTGTAAAATATTTAGCGCGTGAAAATTTGCTGTTTGCGAAGAAAAAATACGAGCATAGTTATCCGCATTGTTGGCGGTGCGATTCTCCGCTTTTGAATTATGCGACATCGTCTTGGTTTGTAAATATTCTAAAAATAAAAAAGCGGATGCTTGAATTAGCAGAAGATATAAATTGGTCGCCCGAACATATTAAAAAAGGGAGATGGGGAAAATGGCTGGAAGGCGCGCGCGACTGGTCAATCAGCCGCCAGCGATTCTGGGCGTCAGTAATTCCAATTTGGAGATGCAACAATGAGTCAAAAGTTAAAAGTCAAAAGTCAAAAGTTAACTGTAATAATATTAAAGTGATGGGGTCTATTGATGAATTAGAAAAATTAAGCAATGAAAAAATTACAGATCTGCATAAACATACGGTCGACAAGATAACTTTTAAGTGCGAGAAATGCGGCGGCGAAATGAAGCGCGTGCCTGATGTTTTGGATTGCTGGTTTGAATCAGGATCAATGCCTTACGCGCAAGCGCATTACCCTTTTGAGAACAGAGAGAAATTTGAGAAAAATTTTCCAGCGGAATTTATCGGAGAGGGCGCGGATCAGACACGATGCTGGTTTTATTATCTGCACGCAATCGCGACTGGAATAAAAGACAGCGCGGCTTTTAAAAATGTTATTGTTAACGGCATTGTTTTAGCAGAAGACGGAATGAAAATGTCAAAAAAATTGCAGAATTATCCCAAGCCGGATTTTTTATTTGAAAAATACAGCGGCGACGCCTTGCGGTATTATCTGCTTTCTTCGCCTGTAATGCTGGCGGACACTTTATGTTTCGCGGAACAGGGAGTTCAAGAAGCGATGCGAAAAAATATAATGCTTTTGTGGAATGTTGTAAAATTTTATTTAATCTATGAAAATCCGAAATCCGAAATCCGAAATCCGAAATCCGACAATGTTTTAGATAAATGGATTTTAGCGCGGCTGAATCAACTAATTGCGGAAGTGACTGAAAATATGAATAAGTATAATTTGCCAAAAGCAACTCGTCCAATTGAAGATTTTATCAGCGATTTATCAACTTGGTATATCCGCCGATCGCGCGATAGATTTAAAGGCGAAGACGAGCAAGATAAAAAATTAGCGTTACAAACAACAAGATTTGTTCTGCTGCAATTGTCAAAAATAATAGCGCCGTTTATGCCGTTTATCGCGGAACAGGTTTGGCAGAAAATTACAGGCAACGATTTTCAAGATGAGAATAGAAGCGTTCATTTGGAAAGTTGGGTAAAAGCGGAGAAAATAGATGATGAGGTTTTGGAAAATATGGAAACGGTTAGAAAAATTGTTGAGTTGGGATTGGCGGCAAGAGACGAAGCGGAAATAAAAGTAAGACAACCGCTTAGTAAGTTGAAAGTCAAAAGTCAAAAGTCAAAAGTCATGAATAATGATGATTATTTAAAATTAATTAAAGATGAGGTGAATGTTAAAGAAGTTAAATTTAAAGAAGGGGAGGGGATTTTAAATATTAAATTAAATACAACTATGACCAAAGAATTAAAACAAGAAGGAATTAAGCGGGAAGTCGTCCGCCTGATAAATGCAATGCGCAAGAATTTAGGGCTTACAATTCAAGACAGAATTTCAGTTTATTGGGAAAGCGATAGTGATGAAATAAAATTCGTGCTGGAAAATTATAAAAGCGAAATCGCTAAAGAAGTTTTAGCCGATGAAATTTTACAAGGCGCTGGCGTAAAAGCTGTTAAAAAATCGGCAAAAGTTAATAACGAAGATATTACAATCGGAATCGGGAAAAACACGAGTAAAAAAATATTAGAAAATATTCAGGACATTAGCGAATATGAATTTAAAAAAATTATTGCCAGCGGAAACGCGGAAATAATTGATACGCGCGAAATTAAAGAGTATAAAATTATCAATTTTAAAAATTCAAAAAGCATTCCGTTGGCGGAAATTCGCGAACGGATTAATGAAATAGACTGGGATAAAAATGTTATTTTTTCATGCAAGACTGGCGCACGAAGCAGAATGGCGGCGATTTTAATCGCAGAGCAGACAGAAAAAAAGATTAAAAATTTAAAAGACGGAATTATCGAATATTATAAAAAAGGAAATAAAAACGATTTAGAATTCAGCGAAATAGGAGATTATTTCGCGTAGAGTTGAATTTGTAAAATTTCAAATAAGATTATTCTTGTCATAAGTTTGCAAGAAGTTATTTTGATTTGTTATACGTTAAGTTAGATGTTATAATAAAAAAATTAGAATTTTATAAATAAAACTATACATGAAATTAACAAAAAAAGAGATTAAGAAACAATATGATTTAATAAAAAATTATCATAAAAAGTATTTAAAAAAATTTGGAGTTGTTTTGCCTAAATTATATGACGTAGATAAAAATTTTACTAAAAATGCTTTAGTGTTAGTTTATTTATCTGTCGGCTATCCGAATACTAAAATAATTTCAAAAACAGAATTAACGGAATTTATCAGATTGTTTGATAATAAAGTAAATGATGTTCAGCAAGCAAGGCATTTAGGCGCTCAAAGCGGATGGTGGATTGTTGCTGGCGGCAGGGATAATATAGTGCTTGCTATAAAAAAAGGTTTTTATCAGTTATATACATTAGAACAGCCTTACCCAAGTTTTAAAAAAGGTCATAGAATAAACGATACTTGTAATTGGAAAGAATTAAAAGAGCGGTATGGTTATAGATGCGCTACTTGTGGTTCGCGTGAAGGAGAACCTCATTTTCATTGGTCGGGGACTAAAACAAAATTACAGAAGTCTCATAAAGATCCGAGCAAGCCGTTAGTTGCTGGAAATATTATTCCGCAATGCCAAAAATGCAATAGAGCTGATAGGAATAGGTGGGTTTATGATGATAAAGGCAGGGTGATTAAATTAGCAAATCCGTCTTTTGTTAAAAATTTTGATAAAGAAGTGAGATGGAAAATTTATAAAATACTTCATAAAGAGTTCAAGGGCAAAAAGTTATATGAAGAATAAAAAAAAAATAAACAAAATCATTTTAGGTGATTCTTTAGAAGTTTTAAAAAATATTGAAAGCAATTCAATAGATGTTGTTTTAACTGATCCTCCATATTTTTTAGATAAATTAGATAATAACTGGAAATATGACAATGTAAATAATAACAAAAATCAGCAAGTAATTAAATCTTTGCCATCGGGTATGAAATTTGACAGAGAGCAAGGCAAGAAATTTTATAGTTGGTATTTTAAAATAGCAAAAGAGATTTTTAAAATTTTAAAACCAGGCGGATTTTTCTTTTCATTTTCCAGTCCAAGATTATATCATAGAATGGCAAGCGCGGTTGATGACGCAGGTATGGATATTAGAGATTGTTTCTTGTGGCTTTATACACAGAATCAAGCAAAGGCAATGAGTTTAAATCATTTTATTGAGAAATTGGATATTACGAGTAAAAATAAAGAAAGATTAAAAAATAAATTCAAGGGATGGAAAACGCCGCAGTTAAAATCTTGTTTTGAGCCGATAGTAATGGCGCAAAAATCGGTTGATGGAACTTTTTTGAATAATATGATTAAAAATGATATTGGACTTTTAAATACTGAAATAAAAGTTGGAGATAATATGTTCCCTGCCAATATTTTAACAGTTGATAATGTTAATGAAATTATCGACAAAGCATTTTTAATTAAAAAGCCTAAAAAAGAAGAAAGAGGCGATTTTAATATTCATAAAACGGTAAAACCATTAGCATTATGTGAGCATATAATTAAGTTAACAGCATTTTATAAAGATGCAGTTGTTTTAGATCCATTTGTTGGCAGTGGAACTACGGCTGTTGCCGCCAAAAAATTAGGGTTGAATTATATTGGAATTGATATAAATCCAGAGTATATTGATATTTCGTTAGAGAGGCTTAATGGAATATGTAAAATTGACCGTAAAGTAAAGCAAAATATAGAAAATGAAAATTTTGGAATTAAAGTGCAAAACAGCCTATTTAATTTAATATGCGAAGAAGCAATATGAGAACATTTTGTAATTAAAAGTATTATGTATTGACATATTTTTATTATAGTATATTCTTAAAAATAGATTTGCCGCAAAATTAATTTTACGGCAAATTTAGTAATTCTTGAACTTTGACAGTTGAATAGCAACAAGTAAAATTCCTTTTTATTTTAAACTTTTTTATAGTTAGTTTAAAACTCTTACTAAGAGTTTGATCCTAGCTCAGGGTGAACGCTGGCGGTGTGTCTAAGGCATGCAAGTCGTATGCCGGATTTCAGATTTCAGATTTCAGATTTCAGATTATTATTTTAATAGTCCGACATCTGATATCCGGCATCCGATATCCGGCATGGCGAACGGGTGCGTAACACATTGGTAATCTGCCCCAAAGACGAGGATAATCTGCCGAAAGGCGGGATAATACTCGATATGTTTAAGTAATATAAATTATTTAAATAAAGTTTCGACGCTTTGGGATGAGCCTATGGCTTATCAGTTTGTTGGTGGGGTAAAAGCCTACCAAGACTATGACGAGTAGCGGGTGTGAGAGCATGACCCG
>JAGLTA010000083.1 GCA_023135505.1 Candidatus Parcubacteria bacterium
TATCTGTCCCAGCATGCTTTCCGCGTCGCGCAAACAACCCTCTGAATTATACGCTATATTTTTCAAAATTTCTTCTTTTATTTTTACGCCTTCTTTTTTACTGATTTCTGCCAGGCATTTTACTATTTTTTCTAAAGCAATTTTTTGAAAATCAAACCTCTGGCACCGCGAAATAATAGTCTGCGGAACTTTATGGATTTCAGTTGTGGCTAAAATAAAAACAACATTTTTTGGAGGCTCTTCAAGTGTTTTTAATAAAGCGTTAAACGCCGAAGTTGACAGCATATGAACTTCGTCAATAATAAACACTTTATGTTTATTCGGATTAACCGCCACCTTTGAAACCGAAATTATATTTTCGCGCACATTGTCAACTCCAGTATGCGACGCTGCGTCAATCTCTATAATATTCAGATCACTTCCCGCGTTTATTGATTTACAGCTGCCACATTTATTGCACGGCTCAAATTCGCTGTCTTTCCTTTTTTCGCAATTCAACGATTTAGAAATTATGCGCGCTAAAGTCGTCTTTCCTACTCCGCGCGGACCGAAAAACAAAAAACTATGGGCTACTTTGCCCATTTTTATCTCATTAGTTATAATCTGTTTTATATGTTCCTGCCCGACGACTTCCGCAAAATTCATCGGGCGATATTTTCTATATAATACCTGCATAAAATTTGAATTATTCATTATGGAATAAATCTTTTAACTCTTCCTTACTATATTCTCAACTGCCGCCCACTTGCTTTTTACGCCTTTTGGAATTAAAATAACAATCTCATCTCCAGCCTCTCCTTTGAAGAATGTGACAGACGCGGTTAAAAGCTGCCATCGCTGGCTGTCAACCATAGCGTAAAATTGGCTGTCCGCTTCATTTTTTATCAACAGCCCTATTAAGCGGCTGCGTTCAACCGGGCTAATCTGCTTATAAACAAAGGTTCCGTCCTGCTTGATAATCAGTTTCATTATATCGCCTTCCACTAACTGTGATTTTGACGCATAATTAGACGGCACGCTATAGCGCTTATTATCTGGTCCGATCATCTCTTTGCCGTCAAAAACGCCTTCTATAATTTTCTGACCTTCCTCGTCTTCGTTCTGTTTCAATTCTAATTTTTCTTGCAGCGCAGGCTCTATTGTAAAATTTTCCTCAACAACTTCTTTGTCTAAATATTTTAAAATCTGCTTGACTTCTTCCTGAATTTTTAATAATCGCGATTTTACATAAGAAAGTTTATCGACTGTCTCTTTTCCTTGATCTCTTTCGTCTTCCTCACTATCTTCTGTTCCTGCTCTGCCTATTTCTTCCTCGCTATTCTCGCTAATGTTTCCTTCTGCCTCGGTTTCTTCTTCCGCGCTTGCGCTGCCGATATCATCAATTTCATCAACCGTCTCTTTGATTTCCAATTCATCGTCTAATGATTGATCTAATAATTCTTCGTCTGAATTTTTGTTTTTGTTTTTGTTTTCATCTGACATATTTTTATTTTTAATAATAATTTATTTTATTTTTTATCATATAATGTTGTTTTTTTTATCCGTAATCTTGTTATTTTAAATTTATCTACGCCAATCCGCTTAAAAATTTCCCGAATTTTATACCATACTGCAAAAATCTTGCAAGAATTTTCTACTTGGGTCAAAACTATCGGATTTTATAAATTCAAAAAATTATTTCATTTAATTTATTTTTTTCTTTTTCAATAAATAAATTGGCGAGTATTTAACGCTTGGATAATCCATACTATAAACTTTTTTCTTAATTATAAAATAATCGCTTAATTCGCATTCGCTTTCCTTTTCTGATAAAACATGCCATTTATAATCTCCGCACATACTGACAAAATTATTTTCGTAGATACCTATTAATTTTTTAATTATTTTATTTAATTTATGGTTTTCAAAACTTTGCTTATACTCGCGTTTAATTATTTTTAAATGATTAATAGTGGTATTACTATCTTGATTAACACTGCTTTCATAATAAAAAATATTATTATATAAAATATTATCGGCTTGCTGAAAACAATATTCACCTTTATTTATTTTTTCAGCTAAATTTAATAATATTTTTTTAACATTCGTTTTTTTAACTTGCTCTGTATAAAAATTATGGCGAGTAATCCAAGCGCCATTATCTTTTAAAATCCTGCAAACTTCTTTAAAAAAATTATTATGCTCTTTTTTATCAATGTTGCAAATCACTTCATCACCTACTATTAAATCAAATGTCTTATCCTTTAATTTAGTATCCAGCCAAGAACGCTTTAAAAATCTTTCATTAAAATTCGCTTTCATTATAAAATTAGCCATTGCTTTATACATTAATTCATTAACATCCAAACAAAAAACTTCTACTTTTTGCAAAAATTCATAAGTATACAAAATCCGCCTTAATTCCGGTGTTGAGCCCATAATCATTATTTTTGGCTTATTTTTATTTTTCAAAACTTTATTTATCAGTAAGCCGTAATTGTGGCAGTCGTCTTGGCTTGGGCGATTAGGTATTAACAACTTAGAATAATCCTTGCTAATATTTTTCCACGCATTGTTGGATTTATTTTTTTTCATTTTAATTTTTTACTTTTTAAAATCATTGCCCTCCTTATATTAAAAGCAGGGTGGCTGTCAACTTTAAAAATTTTATCTAAATAAAAATATTTTGATTGAATTATTATTTGTTCCTCAAGCGGCGGATCTACTTCAATATAACTTCCTATACTTTCGCTATTCATATCATTATCTATAAACCATAAATTTTTTTCGATTTGATTTAAACTTAAACCTGATTTTAGCCCTTCTTTTTTTACTAAATCCCTTAAATTATCAAAAATAAATCCTCTTGTTTTTTTATTATAGATATTTTTTTCTCCAATAAGCTTATATAATTCCCACAGCCTATTTTTAAAATCTTTAAAGTATTTTGGATTATCTTTATATTTTTGGATTACTTCTTTAATGGTTGAACGATCGGAAAAATCAGAAATTACCGTGCTTAATAAAAAATTAAAATTTGGTTTTAAAATATTATATATGCCTTGAAAAAATTTTGGCCAATTTTTAAAAGATAAATTGCAATGCGGCTCGTCTCCTATGATAAAATCAAAAGTATTTTTCTTAAAAATCTTATCGGCATTAAGCCAATCTCCGCAAATAAACTTTTCTTCATTGTTTTTTATCTTTATTAGTCTGCTCATCGCGACATACATTGATTTATTGGCTTCAAGTAAAGTAGTATCTATTTTATGTTTAGCTAACAAATCCCGTATTTTAGGGGTGGCGCCTAAAACCAACGCTTTAATTTTTTTGTCTTTCTTTTTTATTTCTAAAATTCTTTTCTCCCAAAATTTAATATCTTGAATAGGTGTAAGCCATGGCGGACCGACTTTCTGCCAAAGCCGCCAATAAGATTCCCAATTAGGATTATAAAGTTTTTTCGCCATAAATTTTTAATTTAATTCTTGTCTATCACTAACTTAATCCACTCTCTTGCTTGTTTTAAAGCATAGTCGTGATTTTCTGTTTCGCGGTCTCCAATTTTATCCGGCATCAACTCTTTTAAATCTTTTAAAACAATATGCCCTTTCCTTTTTATGTCTTTAATCTGTTTAAAAAATTCCAATATCTCACCTTCTAAATCAATGTCTTGGTCTTCAACCGAATGAATTCCGACAATTCTCATATTTTCTGGCAAATCGCTTGATTTTAACTTTTTCAATTTATTTCCTGAAATAATCATTTGCTCAACAATTTTGTCTCCATTTAAATTTTTAAAATAATCACCATTTTCTTCGTCTTTAAAAAATTCTCTATAATTTTCCGCTATTTCCTTTCTTGTTTCTAACCATGCCCCCATTAAAACCAAATTATCAATTTTACTAATTATTTTTTTTGCTATTTCTCCTTTCGCTCCAAAATCTTTAACCTGCTTTTTAAGTTCAACTATAGAATTTAAAACTATTCTTCCGCCCCATGAATGACCGATAATATCAATTTTTTCTATATCGTCAATTTTATCGCCTAATAATTTTAAAACAGTTAATACTTCTTTGTCAGCTTCTAAAAAATCAAAATCTTTGTTTTTTCCAATATATTCCTGGTCTTTTTGTTCGGCAAAATTTGCTTTTTCCGGACAATGAATGCAGTTTTGCATATCTTCCCCGTTAATTCTTAAACCATTATGCTGCGTCATTATCATTGCTCTGTCGTCTTTTACAAAATCATCCGCATAATCCGCTTCTTGCAAAACAAAATCTCCGCGATATCCCGGCGAAACTATTAATACTTTTTTAATTTTTTCTCCGCTTTCTGGCAAATAAATTTTTGCCTCCACGACTTCATTAGTGTCTGGATTTTTAAATTCAGTCCAAAAAACTTTCTTATCAATTAATTCTTTTTCTTTGTTGTCCTGATCAACATCTTTAAAAATTTGAAAAGTTTTTTCTCGCGTAAAATTTTCGCCAAAAATATTCTCTAAAATTTTAAATCTCTCTTTTTCGTTCTGTTCTAATTTAATATTCTCCATAAACTTATAAATAATCTCTTAATTTCTCAATATTCTCAAACTTCCCTATCTTCTCCAGCGACTTGGATTCAATCTGGCGGATGCGCTCGCGCGTCA
>JAGLTA010000084.1 GCA_023135505.1 Candidatus Parcubacteria bacterium
AGTATTATAAAAATGTCGCGCTACATTTTTTTTGCCGCTTTGATAATAATCGCTATTTCTTTATTGGTTAATATATTTATTAAATTCAGAATTCAGCACAAGCCGCTGATTATAGAAACAGTTTTGACAATAATTTTTATAATCAGCTTAGTTTATGTAAAAACAAATTTTTTAGAGTATGTTTTAGAAAAAGTTTTTGTGGTTTAGATAATAGATTTGCCGCTTAAAAAATAAAATTACGAGTTTAATAATTAAAAATAATAATATGGGAATATATCTATCCGCAGTAGTGCCCGTTTTTAACGAAGAGGGCGCCGTTAAAGATCTTCACGAAAAAATTGTCAGCGCTTTAAAAAAAATCAATAAGCCTTTTGAAATTATATTTATTAACGACGGTTCAAGCGACAATACATTAAAAGTTATAAAAAGCTTAAGGCCTCTTAAAATTATAAATTTCAGGAAAAATTTCGGACAGACTGCGGCAATGGATGCTGGTATAAAATTGGCTCAAGGAAAATATATTGTTGCTATGGACGGGGACGGGCAGAATGATCCTGCTGATATTCCAAAGTTGATTAAAAAATTAGAGGCAGACGGCTTGGATGTTGTTTCGGGCTGGAGAAAAAATCGAAAAGACAGTTTTTTTAAGAAATTTTTTTCAAGGTGCGCGGCTAGTTTAAGAAAAATATTAATAAATGACGGCATTCATGACAGCGGCTGTTCGCTAAAGGTTTATAAAAAAGAATGCTTTGAGTGTGTTGATCTGTACGGCGAGATGCACCGTTTTATTCCAGCGATATTAAAAATAAAGGGTTTTAAAATAGGCGAGATTGAAGTTAATCATAATCAGAGGACTACTGGTAAGACAAAGTATAATTGGAAAAGGGGGATTAAAGGCATTCTTGATATGTTCGCGGTATGGTTTTGGAAAAAATATTCCAATCGTCCGCTTCATTTTTTCGGCGCTTTGGGCATTATTTTAATGCTTCTTTCCTTTGTTTTCGGTTTTTGGGCGGTTTATAAAAAGATTTTTTTTAATATTGATCTGTCTGATACTTCTTTGACGATTTTAAGCATGGGCGGTTTTTTTATGGGTGTTTTGTTTTTTATTTTTGGGCTTTTAGCGGATATTTTATCAAAGATTTATTTCGCGTCCGCGCGGGACAAGTCTTATCATATAAAGGAGATTATTGACAACGATTAGACTAAATAAACAATAAAAACAGCAAAAAGAATTTTGGTTTTGAATTGTGAATTTTCGTTTTTGGATAGAGCGTGGCTAATGCGGCGTATTGTTTTATTTGTGTTATTTTTTTATTAGTATATAATAATACCAATAATAAGCCAATAATGATAAAAATATGGTATCAAAAAATACAATTTTAAGCGCCAAAGATAGTAAGTTAATAGAAAAAGTCATTATTAGACATGGCGATATTGTCGCCTTCGGCGATATTTTAAAAATATTTCAAAAAGAATATTCATCTCTTGCCGCTGGCAATAGAATACATCAATTGGAAAAAAGGGGCTGGTTTGTTCGTGTTAAGCAAGGGCTTTATGTCGTAGTTAGCGATATTGCTTCAAGATCAACAAGTAATGTATCGTTGTTTAGAATAGCTCATGCGATAAATGACAAGTCTTATGTAAGCTTTGATTACGCGCTAAGTTATTATAATATATTTGATCAATACGCAAAAATGATTACTTCAATCACGACAACACGAACAAAAAAATATGAATTTCAAAAAACAATTTTTAAATTTGTCAAAATTAATAAAAATTATTATTTTGGCTTTTCGCAAAAACGAATTGAAGGCAAATTGGTCAATATAGCCGATTTAGAAAAAATTATTATTGATTATTTTTATTTTAATAAAACTTCTTATATTTTAAGCTTAATGTTGGAAAAATTAAGAAATTATAAAAATGATTTTGATTTTGAAAAGATGCAAAATTATGCTTTGCGCTGTAATATAACAACACAGCGCAAGATTGGTTTTTTGTTGGATAAAATAGGAATTGATACTAAAAAATTATATAATAAAGTGAAATTAAATAATAAAGGATATTCTCGCTTTAACAAGGAATCAAAAAAATTTAACAGTAAATGGCGCGTGTATTATGATTATAGAATTATTAAATAAAAGAGAACTTGAAATTTTTAATAAACATTTAAAATATCCTTTAGCTATCGCGGAAAAGGATTATTTTTTAGCGCTTGTGTCTAAAATAATTTATAATTCCGCTTTGCGTGAAAAATTAGTATTTAAAGGAGGTACTGCTTTGCACCATGTTTATTTAGAACAATTGCGTTTTTCCGAAGATTTGGATTTTACAGCGATTAAAAAGTTAGTTACTGTTGATGAAATAAATAAAATATTTACTCCGTATGATTTTTTGGAAATTAAAAAAGGATATACTTCAAAAGCAACCGTTAAATTAGAAAGATTAAAATTTAACGGTCCGCTTGGACAGCCAAATTCTTTAAAAATAGATATTGATTTTATTCAAAATGTTGTTTTACCTCCGGTGGATATGAAATACAAAAATAACTATGGAGTAAAAACAAAAGTCAGAGTTATGGATATACGCGAAATATGCGCTGAAAAAATCCGAACAATAAGCGACAGGGCAAGATATAGGGATTTTTATGATTTAACAATGATATTCAGAAATTTCAAGATTAATTTTGAAGAAATTATTGGTTTAATAAACCAAAAAGAAATTCGCCGGCCAATCACAAAAAAATCAATATTGAGAAATTGGGAAATCGTTAAACAAGACAAACAAAATAAGTTGTCTAATATTTATTATTCAGAAGAAATAAGCGATAATGAAATTCAGCAAATAATAAAGGAAATAAGATTAAAAATAAATGAAAAATAAAAACAACAAAAAAAGAATTTTGGTTTTGAATTATGAATTCCCGCCGCTGGGCGGGGGAGCTGCTAATGCTACTTATTATTTATTGAAAGAATTTGCAAAAAATGATTAATATTGTATTATAATATTTATGTATATTTATCTTGATGAATCATACAATTTGAAAGATAGAAATAAAAAGCAGTTTATTAGTATAAACGGATATTTTGCTTGAATTCGCGGATTTTATTTCCAATACTTTTTATAAACAGTATATTGGACAAAATATTGATTTTTTAGAAAAAATAAAAATAAAGACTATTAAAATAAAAAATCCGCTAAAATAGCGGATAGATGCCTTTTGGGATTTATTTCAAGGTCATAAGGATACTCCTGAAAGAGTGCCCTCGCTCAGACTTTACCCTAAGGACTTATTCTTATTAAAATAATAGCAAATTTTAGACACTTGTCAAGTGTGTAAAATTTGATGTAGTATTTACTGCTAATAAATGAAAAATAAGTTGATAAATATTTAAAAATTTATGAATAAAAAAGAATTAAATTTTATTTTGCAAGAAGGCGAAGGGCAGTTTATTGAATTTAAAGAAAATTTGAATAAATCGTTTTCAAGGGAAATTGTCGCTTTTGCCAATGCTTCGGGCGGAAAAATTTTTTTAGGCGTGAATGATAAAAGCGAAAGAATTGATTTTAATATTACAAATAAAATAAAATCTCAAATTCAAGATATTGCGAATTAATGTGATCCGTCCATTGTTATTAGTCTAAGTGTTTTTGATAATGCATTAATAGTTGATATTAAAGAGGGAAAAAATAAGCCTTATTCTTGTAAAGAAGGTTTTTATATGAGAATGGGACCGAATTCCCAGAAAATGAAAAGAAACGATATTTTAAGACTGGCTTACAAGAGCGGTAATGTGCGTTTTGATGAACAGATTTGCAGTAATTTTGATTGGAAAGATTTTGATGATGAAAAATTTGAATATTTTTTGAAACTTGCTAAAATTTCATATAGTTTAAGCAAGAAAGAACTATTAAGAAACCTTAATATTTTAACAAATGATGGCATTACAAATGCAGGAATTTTATTTTTTGCCAAGAGACCGAATAAATATATTATTACATCAAAAATAAGGTGTATTTATTTTAACGACGATAAAAGAGTTGAAATTCTAGATAAGAAAGAAGTTGACAGGGGAATTATCGGTAATATTGAATTTGCTATTGGTTACATAAAGGATTTAGTTAAAGTAAGATTTGAAATTAAAGATATTGCCAGAAAGGAATTCCCTGAATATTCCAAAGATGCGTATCGCGAGATGATAATTAACGCGATAATTCATTTTGATTATTTTGATGGATCTCAGATTGCAATTGAAAAATTAAAAAATAGTATTATCGTCAATAATGACGGAGAACTTCTTTTTGATGAAAAAGATTTTGGCAGTATTAGCAAGTCAAGAAATAGATTGATAGTTGGTTTGCTTGCTAAAACTGAATATATGGAAAAGGCAGGAACGGGTATTAAAAGAATTCAGGATGCTTGTTTTTCAAATAATAATAATGTTGAATTTTCATTTTCAAGTTTCTTTAGGGGTAAGATTATGTCCAATAAGGATGAGGGAGTAAGTGAGGGAGTAAGTGAGGGAGTAAGTAATTTATTAAATTTTGTTAAAAATAATCCAGGCAATAGGGCAAATGGCATAGCTGATAACATACAAAAGCCTTTAAAAACCGTGGAGCGTTGGCTAAATAAACTTAAAAAAATGAACTTAATAGAGTATCGCGGCAGTAATAAAACAGGCGGATATTATATTAGAGGATATAAAGAAATAAATGAAAAATAACAATAAAAAAAGAATTTTGGTTTTGAATTATGAGTTTCCGCCTTTGGGCGGGGGCGTGGCTGACGCTACTTATTATTTATTGAAAGAATTTGCAAAAAAT
>JAGLTA010000085.1 GCA_023135505.1 Candidatus Parcubacteria bacterium
TTTGCTGAGTAATATTTAGTTAACAGTAATGACAGATTCTGAAACAAGTTCAGAATGACAAATGAGGTTCTAAGGCATTAATTTTTTCATCCATCCTTTTGTCTTTTTAAAAACATTTAAAAAATTTCTTATATTCATTCCTTTATTATGCCCTGATTCTAATTCCTGCGCCCCCCAGAGTATCAGCCCGCAGACAGAAGCGTAATCTAAATCATTGATTTTATCAATGCTTGTGGAAAAACCGAAAGGATAGCCCAGAGAGACCGGCAATTTTAATTTCAGTTTAGCATATTCCGTTAAATGAGGCAACTTTGCTCCTCCGCCTGTCAATACCACTCCAGCCGGAAGCTTCCCAAATCTATCCGCCCGTTTTAACTCGCGAGATATATGCGAGAAAATTTCTTCTACGCGCGCTTCAATAATCCCGTTTATATATTTTTTTGAAAAAATTCCATTGTCTGATTTGCTATACTTTTTTAAATCAATATTATCGGTTTTTCTTATAGACTCTAAATCCAGAGTGCCTTCTTTTCTTTTTATTATTTCCGCCGTCTCTATGGACGATCTTAAACCTATAGCTAAATCAGCGGTAATATGCAATGAACCGATAGGAATATTAAAAGTATAAATTACTTCGCCGTCTTCAAAAATCGCGCCTTTGGTTATGGCGTATCCCATGTCTAAAGCCATAACTCCCAGCTCTTTCTGTTTTCTGTTAAGTATGGTTTCAGAGGCGGCTAAAATAGAAAAAACAAGATCTTCTAAATCTACTCCTGTGCGGTGAATGGCGCGCGTAAAATTATTTATCCTAGCGGATAATCCACTTATTACCTGCGCTTCCACTTCCAGCCTTACGCCCGTCATTCCGACAGGATCCTTTATTCCCTTTTGAGTATCAACATTAAAAACCGCCGGGATAATATGAATAATTTCATAATTAGGAGGGATGGCTGTTGTTTTCACTGTTTCAATCGCGCGATCAATATCATCGTCGCCAATCTCGCCGTTAGTTTTGGAAATAGCCACAACTCCTTTATTTAATTTTGAAATAATATGATTTCCCGCGACTGACGCAAAAACACTGTCTATCGGCAATCCTATCATTCTTTCGGCTTTTTCTAAAACAATAGATATGGATGAAACTAAATCTTCCACATTCATCACATCTCCCTTGGCAAATCCTTCGGTGGCTGTCTCGCTTAAACCGATAATATTTATTTTTTGAGCGCCGCTGTCTGTTTTTTCAATTTGAGCTGCGGCTAGGCGCGTCCTGCTTGATCCTATATCAAGCCCAGCGATAAGTTGATTATGTTTCATAATATTAGACTAAAATCATTTTATAAAATATTCTGATAATACTATATTGATCTAATTATTTGAAATTAAATCTATTTATTTCCAATAAAATTACAAATCCTAAATAAATTACAACTTTCAAAATCCAAAATTCAAAACAAATAACTAAAATTTTGAATTTAAAATTTTTTTAGAATTTTGAACATTTGAATTTTGAATTTATTTGGAATTTGTGATTTTATATTTTAAATTTTTTAATCAAACCAATAGACAATAAAACTAATAAAAAATTTTAAATAGCAAGATTCATTTTTATCATTAATATTATTATACAACAAAATTAAAAAAGTATAAAGTCTTTTTAAGATTAGGCCTACTCAAGTTCCGCTAAACCTACTTCTATCTCTTTTTTCTCGCCTCTTCTTAAAATTTCCATATTAACATTAATGTTTTGCTTGTATTCTTGAATTATTTCGCTTAAATCCTTATTCGCGCTTATCTCCTCTTCTTCAATTGAAATAATAATATCTTCATGCTTTAATCCCGCTATATCCGCAGGACTGCCTTTTATCACTGCCATATTCTTGTCTAATGAATATATTAAAGCTCCGCTGCTGCCGCTGATAAAATTCTTGCTTAATTCATTTTTAGGAAACTTGCTTAAATTTATATAATTTACGCCTAAAAAAATTCTGCTCGGTTTTCCCGTTTTTAAAATTTGGCTTATCTGATTTTTAAAATAATTTATGGGTATGGCTTTTATAAAATTGCCGCCCGCGTAATCTATAATTCCCATAATTTCATTATTAAAATTTATCAGCGGCAAGCCGACAGCTGAACTTTGGCTCATAATCATCCTATTGCCTATTTTTTCAGACGATTGAATTATTGCGCCTGTTTTTTTTAAATTTACCACGCTGTGCTTTACGGCGCTGCCGTATAAATCTATGCTTGCTAATTCATCCATTAAATTTAATTTCCTGCTATCTCCTAATTTCATAGCTAAAAATTCTTTTTTGGGATTATCAACTTTTAAAAAAACAGCGCCTGACACCGAATCTATCTCTTGTTTTTCTATTTGTAAAATATCTCCGCTATTAGTGATTATTGCTAATTTTTTGATATTTTCTTTATTGTGAAAATTCTTGTTATCAATACTAACGATCCATCCGTCGCCGGTAAGAATAAAACCGTAAGCGATAATATCTTCAGGAGAATAATAAGCCGCTAAAATATTTAACGGATTCTCTTTTTTTAAAATAATCCCGACTATATTCTTGCGCAACAAATCCATAGAAGTGTCTTCAATAATCTTATCGCTCTGCTTAAAAATAGAAATCTGTTTCGGCAAATCTTGATTTGAATGATCAAAGCGATAATTTTCAACAACCAGCGCGCCCAAAGATCCGGCAAGAAATCCGACAATTGATACAAAAAATATAATGATTAAATTTTGATACTTGTTGTTTAACATTTTTAAAAAATATTATTGAAAATTTGGTAATTGAAAATTCATTGAAAATTGATAATTGGAAATTCTATCTGTTATGCCCATTTAGCCGTGGCTAATGTTAAAATAATAATTATCAAACTTATTAATAAATGCCTTGCTATCCTTGCCTTAGTCAAAGCTTCCGTAAAATAAAAATAACTCATTCCTATGATTATATAATAAACATTAATTAAAATTAGTCCATTCACATAAAAATTAGTCGGCAGAAACATAATGCTCCAAAATATCTCAAGTGTAATAATAGTCGTAATTATGGAATAAAAATAATTAATTTTTTGAGCTATTTTATATATGTAAAACAACTGATAGCTGGATATAAAAGTCGTTAGAATCAAAAACGGTAGCATCGTCCATAAAGAAAAATTAAATAGGGCTAAAAACAGAAAAAGGTGAGAATAGATTAAAAACAGCGCGAGCAAATTTATGCCCGTTAAAACATTTTCCAATGGATGGCTTTGGTTCTCATAGTCGTAAAAATACGCAAACAGACTTTCCGAAAACAGAAAAAATATAAAAGAAAACAGCAAAATTGACAGGTGCATTAAAACGCTATTTTTTAAAAATATCAAAAAAAGAATGGATCCGCATAAAAGAAAAATCGGACTCACTAAAAAAAAATAATTCTTTTTTTCCGCAAAAACATTCAGTATTCTTGTAATTTTAAAAATCAGCGAATTACTGCTTCTTAATCCTTTGCGGGTAGAAATATCTTTTGGCAGAATTTTCCAAATAAAAAAAAACATTGATACAAAAGCCAAAAAACTAATAATCCATATAAACCTCGGCTTCCATGCTAAAATTTCCAATAAAGCAAAGATTATTAATGCAAAAGAGAAAGAATTTAATTTTTTTTTAAACATAATTTTTTGATTTTAATATTTTTTCCGCCCTTTTCAGCCCTTTGGAGTCATTTATCTGCAGCCAAAAATTAGC
>JAGLTA010000086.1 GCA_023135505.1 Candidatus Parcubacteria bacterium
CTGTTTTTCAAAAAAATTTTATCCAAAACAGGCAAAAAATTCTTGTCCTCTAAATTAAATATTTCTTCTTCCTTGGACAAATTCTTTATGTTCTTTCTAATACTAGTATTAAGTAAAGAGAGTTTTTCTAAATATTCAAAAAGTTTTATGCCGTTGTTGATTTGTTTGTTCATAATTTACTATCTCATAAAATAATAAAATTGCTTTAATCCTTCTTGTTATCTTATTTTTTTCGTCTCCTTGTTTTGCAAATGCTTCGCGCTTTGCGAAGAGATAACGCTTTCTCCCGTTTTTTTCTCAATGTCTTTTCTTGCTTTTCTTGCTGTTTCGCCTCCTTTTCTTGCGACTTCTTTGTTCTCAAAAAAACTTTTTGGCTGTTTCTTTTTTGAAATTTCCGTTGTAGTTGCTTCAGCAAGCATATTCAAAATAAGTTCAAGATTCGTCATGTTATCTCTTAAATTTTGTTTTTTAAGACCTTTAAATTTTTTATAGGATTTTACACTTTTTTCCGACCATGCTTTTGTAATTTCATCCGTTAAAATAGCAAATTCAAGACCTTCTTTCATTCCTCTTTCTTTCCATTCATCCGTTAAATCTTTCCTAATTTCAATTGTTTTTAATCTCTAATTAATCCAATCCTTAGAATATCCTTTTTTAAGATATGTTTGCATAGCCCTATCAATTGTTAGTTCTGGATCTTCGGTCTCTTCGATTCTTTCATAACCAACTTTTGCCAGCCATAATTTAAAAGGTTCAGCTTTTGGCGAAGGAATTGATTGGACGAGTCTTAAAAGTGTTTCTGTGTCTGCTACATCTGTAATTCTCATTTTTCCATCACTTGCAACTAATTTCAAACGGCTACAATTTGTAGCCACTTCACTTTCTTCCTTCTTCAATCTTGTTTTTAATACACTCCAATATTTTCTAGGATTTACGCTTTCGGTTAAAACAGCAATGACATCAATAATCGAAAAATACCAAAATTCTTTTTCTTCGTCCCAATGACGACGAACCTGTTTTTTATGAAAAAGCACGATTGAATTGTCTTTTTTAGCCATAATTATTTTTTAAAAATTATTCTAAAATCGCTTTAATCCTTCTTACTCCCGCACTGGAGCTTTGCTCTTTTTTTATTTTGAATTTTCCCAATTCCGAAGTATTTTTAATATGAGGTCCGCCGCAAATCTCTCTGCTAAAAATATCATCGCCTTTTACTATTGTATAAACCTTTACTTTTTCGCCGTATCTGCTTTCAAAAACGCCCATCGCGTTGATTTTTTTCGCCTCGTCTAAACTCATTTCTTCGCAATCAACTGGCATTTTCTTTTGAATCTGCTCATTGACCATTTTTTCAACTTCAATTTTTTGCTCATCAGTCATTTTTTCAGGATAAGAAAAATCAAATCTTAATCTTTCCGCGGTAATATTGCTCCCTTTCTGAAAAACATCATTTCCTAAAACACGCCTTAAAGATTCCAAAAGCAAATGCGCCGCCGTGTGCAGCTTTTTCGTCTCCTCGCCAGTATCTGCCAGCCCGCTCTTAAATTTACCAGCCGAAGCCGTTCGCGAAAGTTCTTGGTGCTTTTTTAACTCTTCGTCAAATTCACCTTTATGATAAAACATTACATATTTTGCTAATTCTTCTCTTATTAACTCTGGGGGAAATCCATAAGTTTGATATAAATTAAAAGCATCTTTACCTGAAATACAATTTATAAAATCATCGCTTTCAGAACCCCAATTTGATCTCATATTTCTAGCATGGGGAAACTTCTTCTCTTTTTCTTCTTTTATTTTAACCATTTTTTCCAACTCTTTAAGTCCTTTTTTTAACGTTCTTCCGAATTTTTTTTCTTCCTTTTTAACCTCTTTTAAAATCTTATTTTTATTATTATCTAATTCTAAATAAAATTCTTTGTAAATATCTATTACTGTTTCAACTAATGACGATAAAGATCCGCTGGGTATTTTTAAAAGATTACAACGTCTAATCGCCCGCCTTAATAATCTTCGCAAAATATAACCTCTATCTGTGTTGGATGGCTCAACTCCGTCTGAAATCATAAAAACAGCTGTTCTAATATGATCAGTAATAATTCTAATGGATTTTTCATTATTTAATTCTTGAACTTCACTTTTGACTTTTGACTTTTGACTTTTGACTTTAGCGACGATAGGCGCGAGCACATCTGTTTCGTAAACATTATCAAACCCGTTTAAAACCGCTAAAGTTCTTTCTAATCCCATTCCAGTATCAACATTTTTT
>JAGLTA010000087.1 GCA_023135505.1 Candidatus Parcubacteria bacterium
TTTTACTCCCATCGCAGCTCATCAACCAGCCATTTTTCATTAACATAAAGCATTTTTATCCTTGCATCCTGATATTTTGTTTTGCTATTCGGATTGTCTCTGCCCTTTGTCTCAATTTTCTGGCAAGAAACAACGACTTCGGCGTCCTGCTTTTTATTATGGATAATTACCTTTGCAGATAACGCTTTGGTTGTAATGCCGTAATATTCTAATGATACGGAATCGCCAGCCGATAAATTATCTATTAAATCATCTGTCCATTGCTTCATTTTATCAGTCATTAAATATTTCATATCGCGCAGATTCGCAAAATTATAAGTATCAGAAGAATAACTGCCAAACCTCTCGGTTGTAATCTTTGCAATGCTTGTAAATTCAGCAGCAACGTTAACCTCTCTATTCTGTTGATTCGCGCGATTATTAATATTGCTATTTCTATTTAAAGAGCCATGATCTCGGCTATCTGTTTCTGCTACATTATTAACAGTGGGGCTCTCTTCCCTGTTATAAAAAAACCATAAAAGCGCTATCAATAAAATAAAAATAACCAAAACGATTAAAATAATTTTTAAGATTGATTTTTTAGACATAAGACAATTAGTAATTAGTAATTAGTAATTATTTTTCTGCTTCCTTCTCTTCCTCAAGTTCCTTCTTTGCCTCCTCTATCTCTAATAACTGCCTTGGATCGGAAGTAATTATTTGGTCCTCAACATAAGAAGCGACAATTTTAATAGCGGCGTGCTTTTTGCCGGCGAAAAATATTCCATCGCCTACTCCGCTTTCTAATAACAAGTATCGCTCGCCTTCGGTAAGCATAAAAGTTTTTTGCACTAATTCAATCGCTGCCGGCGACTGTTTCAGCAGCAACTGCAGCGCTGAATTATTTACAATCGCCTTTCCGTAGGGAGAGATAAGGAAATCATTAACATCCTGCGTAATAGTGGTAATGCCAAGATAATATTTGCGGCACCGCTTGACTAAAGCAAAAATAAATCTTGAAGAATCTTCCCTTTGCATCAGCCACCACGCTTCATCAATTATCAGCATTCTTCTTTTTGTTTTTGATCTTACTATGCTCCAAATATAATTTATAATCACATAAATAGCAATCGGCTTTAATTCGTCTTCTAAGTCGCGGACTGAAAATACAACCAACTGGTTATTCATATCAATATTAGTATAATTGTTTAATAGCCCTGAAAATGTCCCTTCTGTATATTTTTTAAGCCGCAAAATAAGATCTTTTGCTCCATCCATTCTCTCTAAAACCTCCTGTAAATCTTGCAGTAAAGGAATTTCAGCCTTGTTTAAATCGCATTCCGGAGTTATGTCTTTTTTAGCGTAAGTCTCTATCAGCGCGCGATCCATCAAAGAATCCTCTTGATGCGTTAAATCTCCAAACATTAATTTAATCAGCCCTTTGACGGTTATAACAGCGCTTCTGATAATATCTCCTGTTTTAACATCTTCTCTAAATGCTTTCGGGAGATCAAATGGATTAACCTTCTCTTCCGCGTTTAATGAAATATCAATATATGTTCCGCCCATAGCTTCGCTTAAATGCTTGTATTCCCTTTCTGGATCAATAACTATTACATCTGTTCCGAACATCATACTCCTTAATATTTCTAATTTAATTGCATAACTTTTTCCTGCTCCCGAGGTTGCGAAAACCACCATATTGGCATTTTGCAAAGAAAAGCGATCAAATAGAATCAAACTGTTATTGTGCCTGTTTATGCCATACAAAATGCCGTCATCCGAACTAAGATCTGACGACATAAAAGGGAAAGAAGACGCGCACGGGCTGGAATTCATATTAAAAGGAATACTCAGCTGATCGTCTCCTATCGGCACGGAAGAATTGAATCCTTGCTCCGCTTGATACAAAACCCGCTTGCTCAACACTAATTTAGCCCCTAAAATACTCTCTATATCTTCAGTTGTCTGGTCTAATTCTTTCGGGCTGTTTGCGTAAATAGTAATATAGAGAGAAAATTGAAAAAAATGCTCTATCCCTTGAGTTAGGTCGTCTCTTAATTTTTCAACATCCCGCAAAGCTGTCTCTCGCAAAGGATCGCGCGGAGATCCTTTTTCGGCATCGGCAACCAGTTGAGCTTCTATGTTTCCAGCCTGATTTCTTAACTGTTTTAAAATAACCCCTGCTTCAACTGGAACAAAAAACATGCTGATATCAAGAGTTGAACTAAAATTAATAATCGGGGAAAACCAGCCGACCGAAATATAACGCGGATATTCCATGGCAAATAGCGTCCGAATATATTTATCTCCAAGGCGCAAAAAAGCCGGCTTAACCTCCATGGCTGACGGAGCTATAATATCTTTAACCGTAACTATGCCGCGTCGGTACGCTTTTTCTTCTTCTAATAAAATCTTTTCTGTTTTAACCTGCTCATATTCCTTTTTCTGTTTTTTTGAAAAACTCAAATTCTCGCCCTGTTTTTGCTTCTTTGCCAATTCATCTTCTTGTTTTTGTATATCGCTTGGTTTGAACATAATTTTAAAAATGCAAAATGCAAAATGCAAAATGCAAAAATATTTTTTTAATTTTTTTTAAATTTTTATCTGTCATTTTGATTTTTGACATTTGAGTTTTGAATTATTTTTCAACTTTCAACTCCTGCAAATTGGGCAGCGGCTGATTCGGCGCTGTAATAGGATTATAGATATTATAATAAAGTTCAATCAAACTTTGAGTATCTAATAAAACAGAATTTAAACTCATACTGCTTAATCCAGATATTACATTATTAACTCTTAACATTAAATCTTTGCGCCGTTTTAAAAAAAGATCTTGCTTTATTTTAACAACCCTGGCTGGCGTAAAAGCCTCTAATAACCTGCTTGTAAAACCTTTGCTTTTTTCCGTAAAAACAGAATAAGAAATAACTAAATAAAATTTCTTAGTCATAATCTGCCCCATTTTTACAAGTTCCGCGATATAATCTAAATATTCTCCTGTCTGCATTCTTAATGAATCATTGGTCTGCTCTTTTTGTAGCCGCCTTAATTTTTCCAGATACGGATTAATATTCAACTTTCTTGACTGAATAACAATCTGCAGCGGAAAGTCAATAGAATTTAAAAAATTTACATACCCTTGAATAATAGCATCCTGTTCTTCTGCAGACTTTAAGGCAAAATTAATGCTTGAAACCATAATAACCGCGGACAATGCTCCGTCTTTGCGGATTACGCAATCTTCCTTGATTTCAGCGATACTAAGATACTCTTGAGTTGTTTTTCTAACAGTTTTTTTAGCTGGCATATTTTAGATAATAATTGGTAATTGGTAATTGAAAATTATTATTGCTCTCCTTGATATCTTCCGCCGGTGTCAATAATTAAAGACAGTTCTGATAATTTTGATTTCTTTAATATTTT
>JAGLTA010000088.1 GCA_023135505.1 Candidatus Parcubacteria bacterium
TGTCAATCACGATTATGAAGAATAACTGGGCGATTTTAGAAATGCGGCAGGAAAGAAAAAGTTTAGAAGGAGTTTTCAGAGAATTAACGAAATAAGTTAAAAAGTAAAAACGAAAAAGTAAAAACGACAACTAAAAAAAAATATGAAAAATATTTATACAATTTTTAAAAAGGAGTTGGCAGGCTATTTTAACAGCCCTATCGCTTATATTTTTATCGCGGTGTTTTTGGTTTCATCTTCATGGCTTTTTTTTCAGAATTTTTTTCTATATAATCAAGCGGTGATGCGCGGGTATTTTACTTTTTTGCCTTGGATATTTTTGTTCTTGGCGCCAGCAATCGCGATGCGCAGTTTTGCTGAAGAGAAAAAAAGCGGCACGATGGAACTAATTTTAACTCTGCCGATAAAGGACTGGGAAGTTGTCGTTGGGAAATTTTTGTCAAGTTTGGCGTTTATGGCAATCACTATTCTGCTCTCAATTTCAATTCCTATTTCAATCAGCAATATCGGGCAGCTTGATATCGGACCAGTAATCGGCGGATATATTGGAACAATTTTGCTCGCGGGCGCGTATCTATGTATCGGAATTTTTATCTCTTCTTTGACTAAAAATCAGATTATCTCATTTGTGATCGCGATCACCGCGTCTTTCGGGCTGTTTATCATCGGCACGAATTTTGTCTTGGAAGCTGTGCCGAATTTTTTAGCTCCGCTGTTCAGTTTTGTCGGACTTGGAACGCATTTTCAAAATATCGCCAAAGGCGTGATTGACACGCGCGATTTAATATATTACGGCTCTTTTATATTTTTATTCTTATGGCTCACGGTTAAGAATTTAGAAAGTCGGAATTGGAGATAGGTTAAGAATAATGAATTAACGAGTGGTGCTAGTTTTTTTATGCTAAATACTTTGTCATCCTGAATTTATTTCAGGATCTGTCATTACTTATCGCTAAATTATGATTAGATGAATAAAATTCTGACTTTTTACTTTATTTTTCTTAAACATAATATAGCGAAACACAAGTACAGACCCTGAAATAAATTCAGGGTGACAGTAAATTTACTATTATTTTATTCAAAAAATTAGCACTACTCGTGAATTAAGAATTAGGAATTAAGGAAAAATAAGAATTGTTTTTTATAAAAAAACAAGGCTCGTCAATTATATAATATGACGAGCCAAAAACATAGAAAGTTAGAGATACAAAATTTAACATTTTGTTAAAAATTCTAAAATTTTACTCCTACCAACTTCTATTTTAACAGAGACACCTCTTTTATTGTCGTTAATCACAAACTCGAACGAGCATTCATTTTTTTTCAAAAACATCGTTTTTGATGAATCCCACAGACCCTCTATTTTGTGAATTTCCTCTCCTTTCATTTTTTCCTCCTTGTTTTTTTAATATTCTGTTTATGTTTTTTATAAAAATTACCAACATTTAAAATAAAAGTCAAGAGTAAAATTAAAAATAAAATTTATATGGAGCAAGATATTAAAATAATTAAAGAAAAAATCAGCCAAGATGAATTAAGGTTATTTTTAGGCAAGCCGTTTATTGATATGGTTAAATTTATTGTTGATATAGAAAAAGAGATTATCGGATTAGGCGGAGAAATGCATATGGACGCGGAACAAATTTTGCTTAAAAACGGTTCTGAGCAAAAAAATTTATGGGGCGGAAATATTTATCCAGATAAAAATAGCGAAGAGAAAATTGAATATGAATCTCTTATAAATATAAAACCGTCGCAGAATAATCGCTCTATGCAAATTCAAGGCGAAGAATTAAAAAAGAAAATCAGAAGCATTGTTGACGATTTATTATTTTAAAATATGGCATATTTTCATAAAAATTTAACTCAGGAAAAATGGAACAGCATGCGGATTGAAAATCAGATTTTAAATACAGCGTCAGAATTGCTGCGCGCGAAAAATTGGATGGCGAAAAAAGACGATGTTTATATGCGAAACAGTTTAGACAGGGCTTTTGAACTGATTGATTTGACTATAATGGATAGAAAAAAATGGGACAATAGTCGTTTAGGCGAATTATTGAAATTTAGGGAAATATTAGGCGAATTTTATATCGGATTAAATAAGAATGTCGGACAATTCGCAAAATTAATTAAAGCGTTATTAAGTTTTAATAAAATTAGTTATCAAGTTGAAATATGAATTTAATTAAAAAATTTAAAAATAGAGCGAGTTTCAGTGTATTCGTTTTAATAATCATCGGAATTTTAGCAGTGATAAATATTATCAGCTACCAAGTTTTCCACCGTTTTGATTTAACAGAAAGCAAAGATTACAGTATTTCCAAAACAACTAAAACAATGCTGAAAAATTTGGACGATGTCGTTGATATCAAACTTTGCTTTTCGCGCGAACTTCCGCCGAACTTTATAAATATCAGGCAGGAGGTAAAAGATATTTTAGACGAATATAAAAATTATTCATCGGGAAAAATTAAGATAGAGGAGATTTTTCCGGAAGACAGCCCTGAGGCAGAACAAAAAATGCAGCAGCTTGGAATTCCAAAGCTTCAGTTTAATATCAAAGAGAAGGATAAATTTCAAGCGATCGGCGGCTATGCTGGCTTAGCAGTCTATTTCGGAGGCAAAAAAGAAGTAATTCCAGTTATCCAGACAAGCCAGAATTTAGAATATGAGATTACAACGATTATTAAAAAACTTACTTTGGATAAAATTCCGGCCATCGCTTTTGCGGCAGGGCATAATGAAAAAAGTCCGGCGGAAGGGCTAGTTAATATCAGCGAGGTTTTAAGAAAGCAGTACAATATAACAACGGTTGATTTGGCAACAGGTGATTTAGTTGGCGATGATGTTGATGCTTTGATTATTTTAGGCGCTAATGTTCCTTTTGACGATCGTTCTAAATATATAATTGACCAATTTTTAATGAGAGGCGGCAGTTTGCTGATTGCGCAAGACGGCGTGTCTGTGAGTCAAGGAGCGGCAATCGCGAATTTGGCTGACTTAAACGATATCCTTTCGTCTTACGGCGTAAAAATAAACGCGGATTTAGTTTTAGATGTTTCAAACGAGGCTGTGAATATTCCCACAGGTTTTTTTCCGATAATAATGAACTATCCTTTTTGGCCTAAAATTTTAGAAAAGAATTTTAATCAGGACATTCCTACAACAGCAAATTTAGAAACAGCGTTTTTCCCTTGGGCAAGTTCAGTTGAGATTTTGCCTGAGAGAATAGGCGATAAGCAGGTTTTTGAATTAGTGAATACAACGGAAGAGAGCTGGACGATAAAAGAAAATTTTAATCTTGATCCGCAGCAGCAGTTCGCGCCGCATGGACAGAAGCAGAATATTTTAGCGGTGAGCGTTTCTGGAAAATTCAGCAGTTTTTATCAAGACAAAGACAAGCCGCAAAAAGAGAGCGAGGATGCCGAGGCCGCTTTGGCGGAAGAATTTATTTCCGAAATTGAAAACGGGAGGATTGCCGTGATCGGCGATTCTGAATTCGCGCAAGACAGTTTTTTAAGCAATAGCAACCTGATTTTATTTCAGAATATTGTTGACAGTTTGGTTTTAGATCATGACTTGATAAATATCCGCTCTAAAGGAATAACCAGCCGACCGCTGAAAGAGATGTCAGACGCGGAAAGAAATTCAATGAAATATTTTAATATTTTCGGCGTTACTATTATAGTTATTATCTTTGGAGTTGTCAGATATAATTTAAGAAAAAAGAAAAGGTTTGAAAGTTAAATTTTAAGGATTGAGTTATCCACAGGCTGCCTCTTGACATATTTTTATTTATAATTATTATAATTATTATAGTATAGT
>JAGLTA010000089.1 GCA_023135505.1 Candidatus Parcubacteria bacterium
TTGTAATTTTTAAGGAGTTTTGGCTTGACATATATGAAATTATATATTAATATTAAATAAATTTTTTTAATAATATAAAAACAAAAAAATAGGAGGAAAAAATTATGGGAAAATTATTCATATCATCAGTTCTTTTTGTTGTATTTGGTCTACCGACATTTCTAACGTTTTGGCATGTTTTTAACTTAAAAAAAATCAAAAAAGGAAATGAAGATTGTCAAACAATATTTGGCAAAATTTTATATTTTATGCAACATTCTTTACTTTTTTTGGTATTGTATGTTTGCCCGGTATTTTTTTTAAGTTTCTTTCATTTATGCCCAAAAGAAAAATTGGCATCAGACATAGAACTTGTCGGACCGGCATGTTTTATGTTTATTGCAGGACTTTTTTGTTTGAGACATTTTTTAGGATTTATTTTAAACAGAGAAGGAAGTATCGGAGCTGATAGATACGCATAACTTTTTCTCAATCCAAAAATTTATATCCTATAGAAATTTATAAATTTTAATTTCTATAGGATATTTTTATTTTTTTAAAATTTGTAATTGATTGCAAATTGCAAATTGGTAATTGCAAATTCTAAAACGCTTCTTCTGTTTCTTCTTGCCCGCCAGCATCCTCCATATTGCTTTCATAGTTGGTAAAACTTGCTCTAGCCATATTAAAATACAGTTCAATCCGCCCGGTCGGTCCGTTGCGGTGTTTTGCAATAAAAATATCCGCGACATTCGGCTTGGAACTTTTTTCTTTATAATAATCATCGCGATAGATAAACATAACAACATCCGCGTCTTGCTCAATTGACCCGGAATCTCTTAAGTCTGCCAGTATGGGAATTTTATTAGGCCGCGATTCTACTGAACGGGAAAGCTGTGATAGCGCCAAAACGGGAATATTAAGCTCTTTTGCCAGCGATTTCAACGAACGGGAAATTTCCGATATTTCTTGAACCCGATTTTCAGTGCGGCTACCTTCCATTAATTGCAGATAATCAATAACAAGCAGCCCGAGATTATGTTCGGCTTTCAAACGCCGCGCTTTTGTGCGAAGCTCCATAATATTCGCCACGGCGGAATCGTCTATGTAAATCTCCGCTTCAGATAACACACCCATAGCGTGATTGATGCTGGCGAAATCATCATCTCCATCTTTTGTGGAAAGTTTTCCTGTTCGCATTTTCCATAAATCAACTTCTGCTTCCGCGCAAAGCAAACGGTCAACCAGCTGCTCCTTGCTCATTTCCAAAGAGAATATCCCGACTGGAATTTTCTGCTTGGCGACTTGCCGCGCGATGTCCAGCGCTAATGAAGTTTTTCCCATTGACGGGCGCGCAGCTAAAATTATCAGATCTGAATTTTGCAATCCAGCTAGTTTTTTGTCAATATCTATAAAATTTGTCGGAACCCCGCGCATCTTTCCCTTCTCTTTATGCAAGGTGTCTATGCGGTCAAACGCGTCGTCTAAGACATCTTTAATCGGTATGAAATTTTGCTTTAAATAATTCTGTGAAACCGCGAATAGCTTCTGTTCCGCGCTGTCCAGCATCTGTTCCACCTCGTTAGTTTCGTTATAGCTCATTGAAGTAATCTCCGACGAAGCTTTAATTAAGCGGCGCAAGGTGGCTTTTCGCGCCACAATTTGGGCGTAAGAGACGATATGGCTGGATGACGGAACAGAGTTTGTAAGGCTCACTAAATAACTTCTTCCGCCGACTTCTGACAGTTTTTTCTTTTCTTTCAGTCGATTAGACAGGTTTAAAATATCAATCGGCTGTCGTTTTTCATAAAGTTCGCTGATCGCCTCAAATATCGCGCTGTGGCGATCGTCATAAAAATCCTTGCGGTTCACAATATCGGCTATCTTGATTATAGCGTCTTTGTCAATCAGAAGAGAGCCGAGCAGCGACTGCTCAGCTTCAAGATTTTGCGGCGGCATTTTTTCAATTAAATTTTCTTTAACCATATTATTATAATAACTTTATTTAAAATAATATCAAGTTTCTGTACAAGATGAGTACATAGGTA
>JAGLTA010000009.1 GCA_023135505.1 Candidatus Parcubacteria bacterium
CCGGATAAAATACTGAAAATAATATTTTTTTGACTAACGCCCAAATCCGCCAATTGCTTCACTTTCTCAAAACTTCTCTTTTTCTTTTCATTGGCATATACCAAACCAGACTTATAAAAGCTGGATTTTTTAAACTCTTCTTTTAATTTTAGCTCAACTTCCACCTCATTCTCATCAAGCATGCCTTCCTCAATAAGGGCGGTTTTAATTTCTGAAATATATCTTGATTCATTATGACTATGATAATGCAGTTCTTCTAAAACCCTAACTTCATTTTGCAAGTCCTTGTCATACTTGCGTTTAAACTTATCATCTATCTCGGCAATTTTAAAAGGATAATATCGCGCGCCCCGCCCGATTAATTGCGCTTCGGATATAGTGGTTTTTCCAAGTTGATTATTTTTGCTATCTCTCGCTTCATAAAGCCGAACAATATCAAAAAGATTAAGAACATCCCAGCCCTCATTCAATTTATGCACCGCAAAAATCGCCCTGATCTTATTATTCTTATCTTCCAAAGAATTTAAAAGCAACTGATATTTTTCTTTTTCCTGTTCTTCGTTAACGCTTAAAGTATAATTTTCAGCAAATCCGTCTTTTAGCTTTTTAACCAAAATAGCGTTAGTTATTTTGTTGTCTTTGAAAAATCCGAAAGCTTTTTGCAAAACTTCAACATTGCTTCGCTTTTTAATATTTTCAATATCGCCCGCTTTCAAATTATCAATTATCTCGTGAAACAGTTTCTTATTTTCTTCTGAATCGGCGATAGTTCTTTGAGCTTTAAAAAGAATAACTGGTTTTAAACTTATGCCGTATTTGCCTGCCACTTCCTGCCGATATTGGCTTAAAATTATTGCCTGAAGAATACGCTCTTTTTTGTCCGTGTCCGTATGCAATAATTCAACATCTTTAGAATAGCCGTCATTTCTAAATTCTTTAAGCTCGTATTTATAAATAATCTTATTTTTGTATTTCTCCACAATATTCTTATTCAAAAAATCCATCGTAGCGGTAAATTCCAAAAGCAGGTTGTCCATATTTTGTTTAAAAATATTTTCAACCGTGTTTTCCCAGTTTGGTTTTTCCAAGTTTTCACTCAACGCTTTTTGTTTTGTCTGCACTTGTCCATGATGAGCTTCATCAGCGATTAAAACAATTTTTTTATCTTTAAAATCTTCCAAAGTTAAAGAGTTTTCTTTTTCATTATGCAAATCAATATGAAGTTTCTGAATAGTGGTAAAACAAATATTAATATCGGATTCACTCACTCCGTCAAAGTTTGCCACCGACCTAATTTGAATTTGCTTATTATCAAAAAATAGCTTGTCGTTAAATAAATATTTGCCTGATAAATTATTCAAGAAATTATCTTTGGTCTTTTCAATGATATTTGTGGAATTAACGAAGAACAAAAAATTACGATAACCTTGATTATAGAGATATAAAATCAAGCCAGCCATGATCAAAGTTTTTCCCGAACCGGTCGCCATATTGAAAAGAAGATGGATTGGATATTCTTTGCGTTCATAATTTTTAAGATAATCAAAAAATCTAGCGAGGGCTTCTGTTTGGTATTCCCTCAAATCAAATTTAGGACTTAAATTTTCACGCACAAAATCTGGAATAGTTTTATCTATTCTTGACGATAGTACATTGTATTCTTCGTACAAAAATTGTTGAGGCATAATTATTTTTTCTTTTTATCTAAAAATTTTTTAACCTCGCGATCAAAATCGGAAATATAATTTTTGTCCTGTTTTATTCTGAATTTATCATATTCTTTAAGCGCCAACGCTTCGGCTACCTCACGGCTTACATTGCCCGCGTTATCTAAAATTTCTCGTTCGTTAAATTTAAGGAAAGCGTTGAGTTTTTTTACCCAATCTTTCATATACATCGCAACGCCTTTCTCCGCCTGCATTTCAGCAAAACTTAAATACATATCAACAATTCTGTTTAATTTATCAAGTTCCTTTTCCGCCAGATAATTTTTTGCGACTACGACATCGGTTTCCCTTATTTTTCCTTTTGGCGCATATTTCCAAGTCGTCAGTCCCATATTAGATTTTTTACTATCCGCTCTTTCGTGAATTATTTCCGCAGCGGTCTTACCAGTAATGGCAAAATGCAGTTTATTTTGCACAGTGGCAAAAAATTGTTTGGTGATATCGCTTTCCCGCGAATAATCCGCGCTGCATTGCGCGTATATGTCGGTAATTTTCTGATATAATCTTCTTTCACTGGAACGGATATCTCGAACTCTGGCAAGCTGTTCTTCAAAATAATCTTGCCCGAAAATATTATTCGGATTTTTAAGCCGCTCGTCGTCCATAGTAAAACCTTTGATAATATATTCTTTCAATCGTTCCGTCGCCCATACGCGAAATTGCATTGCTGTTTGGGAATTAACACGATAACCGACAGAAATTATAGCATCAAGGTTATAAAATTTTACGAGTTTTGTTTGTGTTTTTCCTTTAATAGCGCCATGTTTGGTGGTATGTTCCAAAATGGAACTAACCGAATTTTCATTTAATTCTCCGCTCTCAAAAATACTTTTAAGATGCTTTGTGATTGCCGGTCTCTGCACACCGAATAAAAGAGCTATTTTCTCTTGCGTAAGCCAAATATTTTCATCATGCAAGAAAATCTCCACTTTCACTTTTCCGTTTGGGGTCGTGTAAAGCAAAAAATCAGTAAAATTGTTATTTGGAATGATTTTTTTATTTTTTTTTGGCATAGTTCTGAAATTTATTTTTGAACTATTCTGAGTTTCCGAATAGTCGTCGCTGGTTCCATAGTCCCGCAGGGCTGTGGAATCTTAATGCAAGATGATATTTTGTTGCGAGAGCTGGTTTGCAACCAGTTTTTTTGTTTTGAAATATCATAAATATTATTTGCTTGGGAAACATTTAAGATTTTATTTTTAGTGTTTTTCTAAATTCTTCTCTTAGATTAATTTTAGCTTTGACTAAATCAGGATAAATTAATTCAAAACCGCTTTTCCAATTTTCTTCTGATTGATAGTCCTTGCCAACTTGACCTTTATAAATAGAAGCAGTTAATTCAAAAATAGTTTCATTACACACATCAACAAATTTTTCTATTTTATCAACATTATCTTTTTCTAACATAATTTCCATTTCTCGAAATTTATCTTTAAACTCTCCAAAACTACTTTTAAATTTATCTAATGACTTCATTTTTTCCTTAGCTGTCTTTTCTGGATTATCATTTGAATTTATATATTTCTTTATCATAAATTCAAGATTAACTATTTGCTTATATAATTCTTTAAGGCATATCAGTTTTTGTTCATAAACTTTTTCAAAAGCATATTTTTTAATACTAAGACGATGTCCCACAAATATTCCAATAATTGGAAGCAGACCAATGATAATTGTATTTATATAATTATTCATAAATTTTATTATTTAATTTCTTACTTTTTAAAAATCACCCAACCCTTCATTTTTGTCATTCCGACAGTAGGAGAAATCCCTTAAATATTGATACTCCACAGCCTGCCCCGTTTTCAATATTGAAGCGATTTCTCAGTCGTTCCACTCCTTCGAAATGACAAAAAGGAACAACTATTGAAATAAATATCATTTATAAAACTCCCCATTTAATTTCTTATCCCCCTCCCCAACTCCAAACTGTTTATCCTCAATCTCACTCAACCCCACATAAAGCTGATTCTTATTCAAAAAATCAAAAAGGACCCGCTTCTGTTTGGCAAGTGGAAGTTTTTTAAACTCATCAATCGTTTCATCAAATTTTTTGATATCAACATTATAATTCAAAAAACTTTTTGTCTTCATATCTTTCCAAATATTTAAAAGTTTCTGTGTTGT
>JAGLTA010000090.1 GCA_023135505.1 Candidatus Parcubacteria bacterium
TATCCTTTAATGCAGGGATATGACAGCGTTGCAATAAAATCAGACATAGAAATCGGCGGCAGCGACCAGCTTTTTAATGTTTTGGCCGGACGCGAATTGCAGCGATTATACAAGCAAAAACCGCAGGATATTATTACCTTAAAATTAATGGACGGGCTTGATGGCAGAAAAATGAGCACCAGCTGGGGCAATATTATCTGCGTCACAGACGAGCCGAAAGATATCTATGGCAAAATTATGTCTATGCGCGACGAAATGATAACGCAATATTTTGAACTGGCAACGGATGTTCCGATGTTTGAAATAAAAAAAATGGCTCAAAATTTAAAAAGCGAAAAAATTAATCCGCGAGATGTAAAAATGAGACTAGCAAAAGAGATTGTTAAAATTTATCATGGTGAAAAAAACGCAATAGAAGCCGAAGAATATTTTATAAAAACGGTACAAAAAAAAGAGATACCGACGAAAGTAAAAAGTAGAAAGTTAAAAGTAGAAAGCATCAATATTATTGATTTATTAATTGAAACAGATTTGGCTGCAAGCAAGGGCGAGGCGAGGCGGTTAATTCAGCAAAACGGAATTAAAGTTGATGGAAAAATTATTGACAACAACAGAGAAGAAATCAAAATAACAAAAAAAGAGATTTTACTTCAAAGAGGCAAACGAACTTTTTTAAAAATAATTTCATAAAAACATTTTGATTTTTGATTTTTGCATTGTTATTTTATGTCCGGACACAGTAAGTGGTCAACAATTAAAAGACAGAAAGGCGCGGCAGACCAAAAAAGAGGCGCGCTTTTTACTAAACTTGGAAATAATATAACTATTGCCGCGCGCGATGGCGGAGATCCGAGCGCTAATTTTAGATTAAGAATTGCTATTGATCAGGCAAAAGCGGTCAATATGCCGAAAGATAATATTGAGCGCGCGATCAAGCGCGGAACAGGGGAGTTAAGAGGCGCGGCACTGGAAGAGATAGTCTACGAGGCGTTCGGACCTGCCGGAACATTTTTTATTATAGAAAGCTTAACTGATAATAAAAATAGATCGGTTTCAGACATTAGGCATATTTTTTCTAAATTCAACTGTTCTCTTGGCGGAAAAAACAGCGTAATGTGGCAGTTTGAAAAAAAGGGGGTAATCAGAATAATGAACAGCGAATTGAAAGTTGCGAATTTAGATGAAGATGAATTTGAATTGAAATTGATTGACGCAGGGGCTTACGATATTCAAAAAGATGACGAAGAAACCATAATTTATACTCAGATGGAAAATTTGCAAAAAGTTAAAGAAAATTTAGAAAACAAAAATATCAAAATAGAATACGCGCAGATTGAATATATTCCAAAAGAGTTAAAAAAAATAAAAAACGAAAAAGACGGAGAGACGATTAAAAAGTTGTATGGCGCGTTAGACGAATGCGAAGATGTGAGCGATTTTTACACAAACGCGGATGTTGAATAAGATTGGAAAATAATTATAAAATTATTTTGCGCGCAAAAAAATAAGGAATCGCTATGCTTCCTTATTTTTTTGAAATCCTTATTGCCATTCCTTTAATAATAGCAAGGCTTATTTTTTTTTGCGCAACAGAAAAAATTCTTTGAAAAGTGCTTTGTGATGTGCGCATTTTTTTTGCAGATTGTTTTTGGTCTAAATTTTCCACATTTTTAAGCCTCAGGGTCTCCCATTCTTCAAGGGTTAATTCCATAACTTTTAAATTTCTTAGTGGAACACCCTGGGGCTTATAAAAAATCACATTCGGATTAGATCCGATTCTTCTGCATAATCTTGGGCGCGGCATTATTTTTCTTCTTTAGCGTTAAAATTTTTTTTTGCGTCGCGGACAGACTGCAATTCGCTTTCCAAAAACTTTTCCTGCTCTTTAAGGGAATTCTGATTTTGAAAAAATCTTCCCCTGATTCTTCTACCACATCCTCGGCAGCATTGCATAAAACCGCCTATAAAAGAATCTGATTGCTGGTTTTCAGGACAAGGACCTTGTCCTCGTCCTGTCGCAGGACCTTTGCCAGCAGGACCTGTTTTGTCAAAACTTGGCATAATAATTTTGGTTAAATAAATTATGTTTTAAGTATATACCCAATATAATTTTATGTCAAGCCTTCTGAAATTATTATGCTGGATTTTGCTGTTTTTTTCAAAAAATTATTTTATATTTTTACATAAAATTAATCAGCAGGGACGCAGCGGCTGCTATAATAAATGTCCAGTTTAAGCCAAAATTCAAGGCTATAACAATAGCAAAAATAAGCATTAAAACCCTGCCTGTCTGAATCGCAATCTCTTTTAACACAGTATATTCATCAACCATGTGCCCGCGGTCAGCCATAATTTCATAATTCAGAGTGTCAAACGGCGTATTTTTAAAAATTCTCGCGAAACTATGGTAAGCGCCAGCGATAAAAATATGAAAACTGGTTAAAACAAAAATTTTAATTATCCATCCGATAGCGCAAAAAATCGTTCCGTAGCGAAGCATTTTCCTTTTATCAAATAAATCTGTATATTTGCCGACAGCTAATTGCAAAATAATTGCAATAAGAATAATCAGCGATGACAAAATTCCAACTTTCAAATAATCGCCTGAAAGCAGCTGCCAGATAAAAATAGGCCAGATTATAATTCCAACGCAATTTTCAGCCCCGTTTGCTATATTAGCCAAAACTAACTTTCTGTTCTTGCGCGAAAAAAATCTTTTAAAAGTTTCCAATACTCCCCAGCTAAATCTCTCTTTTGTCCGCGGCAAAGTTAAATAAGGAATTCCCGCAGACAGATAAAGAATTATAGCGATAATAAAAACTAAATTAAATCCGAATTTTACAATCAAAAATCCTGCGGCGATTGGCATCACCACGCTTAAAAAAGATCTGGTCGCCCACATTAAGCTCACTTCTTTTCCCCTATCCGCTTTACTTGTGAATTTAGCAAAATCAGTATGAAACGGCAGCCAAAACAATATTCTGGCAAAAAACAGAGCGATCAGAGAGACTGATAAAAACAGCGCCGGATTTTTATCAATCATAAAAAAACAGGCGTAGAATATTCCGTCAAATATTACGCTGATTCTCAAAGATCTCCGCAAGCCGATTTTGTTTAAAAATTGCGCGCCTATCGGCAGCAGCAAGGCATAGCTTAAATAACCGATAATATAATAGAGGAAAACATATTCAACTCTATAATTCAATTTAGTTAAAAGGAATATCGGCAAAAATAGCCCTATCAATCCTTGCGCGGCAAACTGTATCATCCTTCCTGAAAACAGCGCCACAAAACCAGAAGACAGGCTGTTGTTAAAATATTTTAATTTAAACATAAAATTTTTAATTATTTTATTACAATATTAATTAATCTCCCTTTAACAAAAATTATTTTTATAATATTTTTATTTTCTATCCATTTTTTAATTTTTTCGCTTTCAAGCGCTGCTTTTTTTGCATCTTTTTCTAAAATATCCGCTGGCGCCTCAATCGCGCCGCGCAATTTGCCATTCACTTGAATCGCTAAATTTATTGTCTCTTCTTTGATTAACTTAGGATCATATTCAGGCCATTTCTGCTTAAATATGCTTTCAGTATTGCCAAGCCGCGACCATAGCTCTTCAGCCATAAACGGCGCAAACGGCGATAAAATTATTAAAAATTTTTCAAAATCTGATTTATCTATAATATGTCCTTCATCACCTACGTTTAATTCTTCATTAAGATTATGAAAAGAATTTTTAAATATCATCAATTGGCTAATTGCCGTATTAAATTTAAAATTTTCAATATCTTCCCCTACTTTTTTGATTGTTTTATGCAATAAAATTTTTAGATCATCCGAAGTGAATTTTTTATATTCGCCATTAAGCCATTTTTTTAAATCCTCTTCATCTATAAATGCTCCTTTGACAAAACCGCCAAAAATATAATTCCAAATTCCATCTAAAAATCTTTTTGCTCCCTTTAATCCATTTGTATTCCAACTAACAGATTGAGAAAATGGTCCCATAAACATTTCATAAACTCGCATAGAATCTGCCCCGTATTTTTCTACTATATCGTCTGGATTTATCACATTTCCCCAGCGTTTGCTCATCTTTCTTCCGTCTTCAGCCATAATCAAACCGACATGCCTTAATTTTTTAAATGGCTCGTCGCAGCTTACAGCGCCAATATCATACAAAAATTTGTGCCAAAAACGAGCGTAAATTAAATGCCGCGTGGCATGCTCTGCTCCGCCGACATAAAAATCAACTGGCGACCAATATTTTTCTTTTTCTTTATCAACTAATGCTTTATCATTATGCGGATCAATGTATCTTAAATAATACCAGCTTGATCCTGCCCATTGCGGCATTGTGTTTGTTTCTCGCTTGGCAGGTCCGCCGCATTTCGGGCATTTCGTATTCACCCATTCTTTGATGTTTGCCAGTGGCGATTCTCCTGTTCCGCTCGGTTCATAATTTTTAACCTCTGGCAATTTTACAGGCAGCTCTTTTTCAGGCACAGCAACAACTCCGCATTTCTTGCAATGAATAATCGGAATTGGCTCTCCCCAATATCTCTGGCGGGAAAAAACCCAATCGCGAAGCTTGTAATTAACCGCTCTTTCCCCAACGCCGTTTTTCTCCAGCCACTCAATCATTTTTTCTTTCGCTTGTTTAGTTTTTAAATTATGAATAAAATCTAATCCCATACTTATACCCTCTCCTGTAAAACACTCCATTTTCTCAAGATCTTTTAACATTATTTCCATTGATAATTCTGGTAAAGGTGGTTCTTTTAGGTGTCCTTTGTTATGTAAAATTTTATATTTAATATTTTCTTTTTTGAAAATATTTTTTGTTTTTTCTATCGGAATATAAGGATCGTCATCAGATAAAATTGACAAAATATGATTTGTATTTTCTTTTACTTTTTTCCAATCAATCGGCTCTTGACAAAATTTTTCTAAACTATCAATATCTGATTCAGGCGCCTCTTTTTTAAAATCATTAAAATCCATCAAATCGCTTGCTGGCGCTACGAGGTATAATTCTGCAATTTTCCTTTGCAAACCACTAACAAAGTGCGCTACCGCATGCGCGCCTAAACTATGCCCAATTATTATGCTTTCTGAATTAATTTTAGATTTATATTTTTCTAACGCTTTCATCCATTCTTCCAATTTTGGATTATTAGCATTTGGCATATCAGATAAAATTACTTCAAATCCAAATTGTTCTAATTCTTTTTTTGCCCAAGGAAACCAATTGTCGTTCGCCTTTGTCTCAAATCCATGAATTATAATTGCCAATCTTTTTTCTTTTTGTCTGACAACTTGCCTAATCGGCAGATTATATTTTTTAGCAAACTCAAAATCCCGCTCGTCGTGCGCTGGGACAGCCATAATCGCGCCGGTTCCATAGCCGGATAGAACATAATCAGCCACAAAAATCGGCACCTTTTCTCCATTAACAGGGTTGATCGCATGACATCCAGTAGCCACACCATCTTTTTCCTTCTCGATCCGTTCCCTATCTGTCTTCTTTGTTGCATCCTGAATGTACTGCCGCACCCGGGATTCACATGACGTACCTTTAACGAGATCATCAACCGCCGGATGCTCAGGGGCAATCGACATGAACGTTACACCGTAGATTGTATCGGGTCTGGTCGTAAAAACCTGAAAATTAATATCTCGATCCACAACCTTGAATCGAATATCACAACCTTCACTCTTCCCAATCCAATTCCTTTGCATCGTCTTGACATTTTCCGGCCAACCATCCAAACCATCAAGCCCGTCCAACAAATTCTCGGCGTAGTCTGTGATTCTGAAGAACCACTGATTCAACCTCCTCTTTTCAACAACTGACTGGCAATTCGACCTATAGCACCTGCCTTCGATCACCTGTTCGTTTGCCAGCACTGTTTGACAACCAGAGCACCAATTGACATATGCTTCTTTCTTATATGCCAGACCCCTCTTGTAGAGCAGCA
>JAGLTA010000091.1 GCA_023135505.1 Candidatus Parcubacteria bacterium
ATCTATTTTCATTATTGGCTCGCAAATATTTTTCCGATTTATAATAAAAATAGAACTTATGAAAAGTTTATATCCGCCAACAACTGGATAAAAAAATATCTGCCGAACTTTCATCCGATAATTCCAGATAAAAAACAGAAAATTAGTTTTATGTCGAACTTATCTTTTTTGTTTGATTTTGATTTTTTAGAAAGACTGGCAAAAAGAATTCAGTTAAAAATTTTATCGCCGAAATTGCGGGAAATGGCGAACAAGGATACGCGGGTAATCGTCAATGATAAAATGCTGAAATTCCACAGCAACGACAGGAGAGAACATTATTTGAAGAGATTTCAAAGCGGAATAAATAAAGTTAAAAACGAAAAATAAAAAACTAAAAACGACAAGGAAAAAGTAAAAATTTATTAAAATTATCAATTTGCAATTACCAATTTCCAATCAATTTTGAATTTTGAATTTTTATAAATTACGAAATATAAAAAAATTTTGTCATTCTGGAGGCGATAGCCGAAGCCACACCTATCGGGTGGTCACCCGTTAGGGTGAAATCTGCTTTACTAATAATCAAAATATTATTTAGACAACCAAATATCAAATATAGATGATTTTAAAATAATTTAGTAATAAGCAAACCAGATCCTTCACTTCGCTATCGCTACATTCAGGACGACATAATTTTTATAATTTATAGAAATATATTTATGTTTTTATTATGAAACTTCAAAAATTATTAGAATACGGACTTTACCTTTTTGTTTTTCTGCTACCTTGGCAGACAAGTTATATTCTGCGCGAAAGCCAGATAAACGGGGTAAAATGGGAGTATGGAACAATCTGTTTTTACGCGATTGATATTTTACTGATTATTTTGTTTGTTTTGTTTATTGCCGCGAACAGACATTTAAAGATTAAAGAAAATTGCAAAAAAATATTTAGAAATGAAAAAAGATTTCATTTTTTTATTTTAGCGTCATCGTTGATGGTTTTTTCTTTTTTGTCAATTTTTTGGTCAGCGGATAAAACTTTAGCCCTGTATTCAACTGTTAAAATAACTGAAGCGATCGCGCTGTTTTTTTTATTGCTTAACATCCGTTTCAGCTGGCAAAAATTGTTTGTCGCGTTTATTGCCGCAGCCGCTATACAGAGCGGTCTGGCTTTGTGGCAATTTTTTCAGCAAATGTCGTTTGCCAGCAGTTTGCTCGGAATGAGCTTTTATAATCCCCAAGAATTAGGAGTTTCCGTGGTTGAAACGCCGTTGCGGAGGTGGCTTCGCGCTTGCGGGTCTTTTCAGCACCCGAATATTTTAGGAGGATATTTAGCGATTTGTCTGATTTTTACAACTGGTCTGTATTTGAAAATTCAAAATAGTATTCAGCAAAATTATAAAACGCTTTTAAGCCGACTATTGCTGTTATTAGCGTATTGCCTGCAATTTTCCGCTTTATTGGTTTCGTTTTCGCGAAGCGCTTGGCTCGCGCTGGCAATAAGCTTGTCGGCTATATTTTTATTTAAGATAATCAGAAAGAGAAAATACGAGACTTTAAATTTAATCAAGATATTTATTATTTCAGCAGGAATAATAGGAATATTTTTTACGGTTTTTCAAGAGCCTTTTTTAACGCGTGTTAAAATTAGCGGACGATTGGAAGTAAAATCAATAGAAGAACGGGCAAATTATACAGAACAGGCGAAAAATTTAATCAAAGACAATTTAATGTTAGGAGTTGGGGTTGGAAATTACACTTTGGCGAATTATTATAAAATAGATAAAAAATATCCGGCGTGGCATTTTCAGCCTGTTCATAATGTTTATCTGCTGATTTTAACGGAACTGGGCGCAATCGGTTTTTTGCTGTTTTGCGCGGTTTTAATTTCAGCGATTAGATTTTTAAATTTTAAAAATTTGAATTTTATTTTTTTCGCCTTTTTATCGCTGTTGATAATAGCGTTTTTTGATCATTGGCTGTGGAGCCTGCATTTTGGAACTCTATTTTTTTGGCTGATTTTAGCAATTATGATAAAATATAACTATGAAGATTAAGTTTTGCGGAATAACAAATTTAGAAGACGCGCTGGATGCCATTAAATTAACCGTTGATTATCTTGGTTTTGTGGTTAATTTTCCAAAAAGTCCGCGAAGCGTCTCTATTGAAAAATTTATAAATATAGTCCAAAATATTAAAAAAGAAAAGAAGAATTTTAAAATAGTTGCGGTTATTGTGAATATGCCTGCGAAAAAAATAGACAAACTATTAGCAGGCGGATTAGCTGATGTTTTACAGTTTCACGGAGATGAAACTCCTGAATTTTGCGCTGAATACAAAAAACAGATTGAAGTTTGGAAAGCGTTTAAGCCAGCGGGCGATTTAGAAAAATCGTATAATATGATTAAAAAGTTCAGGGGAAAGGTTGACAAATTTTTAATCGACGCATCCAGCGCGGAGGATGAAACTGCTGCGAAAAGCCAAAGTTGCAATTT
>JAGLTA010000092.1 GCA_023135505.1 Candidatus Parcubacteria bacterium
AATAATAAGCGGCTGGGATAAGATCGGCTTAAATTTGTATCAGAGTTTTTTATCTGTGAAAAATGTAACAAAATATAGATTGAGCGCCGAGGAAAATGTCAGTTGCAAGCAAAATTATGGCAGAAAAGAATGTTCCATTTTTATTACTCCTCTTTGCGAATGGCCGGACAAAATTACTTTATATCCTTTAATTCGTAAATCGGACTCTCTGAGCACGAGTTTTAATATAGGATTGAGTTTTAATATAAGTTTAAGCAGTTCGGACAGCGAAATTTGCGATAATGGAATTGACGATGATTGCAATGGGCAAACCGACGGAGTTGATTTAAAGTGCGCAATGTTTGCTATTTCAGTATTGCCGGGAGAAGGCTTAACCAGCTTGGCAAGAAGAGCTGTAATTCAATATTTAGAGAAATTTTATGATAATTCCTATTTAAATAAGGAACAAAAAATTTACGCCGAAGATTATATTAAAAAGGATTTAAAAAATGAAATAGGGACTTTGAAATCAGGGGAGAAAGTAGAATTTTCAAGCAGCTTGATTGAAGAGGCGATTGCTAAATCAAAAAGGTTGTCTTCTGATGAAATAGATTCTATAGGCGAATATAAGGAATTGATAAATTATAGTGGCTATAAAATTATTTCAAAATCCGAATCGGTTGCAGATGTTGATATGGTGTGGAGAATTGACAACGATATAAAAGAGCAACTGGAAAAAGTCAGGCGGTTCAAAGACGATACTAGTGAAGCATGGAAAGTCGTAGATAGTGAGGGAAGCTTAGTTGTCTATTACCAAAATGAAAATATAGACAATGTGTTTTATTTAATAGGCGCTTACAGAGAAAATATTGCGGTCCAAGATTATAATATTGCGGAAGACTTGTTAATTCACAGTGTGGAGTTGAGCGATAATGGAATAAATTGGGGGAAAGGAGAAATTTTTTATAATAATTTTTATAACAAAAATGTTTCTGCCAGCGGACTTGATGGCAAAGGAGCAGGAAATTTTTATGTAGATGTGAAAGATTATAATAAAGGCAGTTTATATATAAGATTCAACTTAAAATCTTATACCTCTGGAACAGGCATTACTTTAACTAAAAACTTAAAAGTTAATTTGAGCGATGCAGATTTGAGCGAAAAGGAAAAAGCCGTGATAATATATCCTGACAGGAGTTCTGTATTGGAAACAGGGGAAACCTATCAAATTCAATGGAAACCAAATGATCCAAACCGTCTTATAGATATTATATTAAACAATAATACAACCGCTTACAGCGAGGATGCTCTCGTTTGGCATTTGCGAGAGTCTGTTCCTGATACAGGAAATTATTTTTTTACTGTCCCTAAAAATTTAAAAATAGGGAACAAATATCAGTTTATCATTACACAATATTATCATCATAAGATTGGTATAAATACTTTAGTGAGCGATGAGTTTTCCATAATGTCGGAGTAAATGATTTTAACTAAAATCCCTTCTGTTTTCAAATTCATAGATTAAAATTCAAATTAGAATTAGAATATACCAGACTGGTTTTTGTTGTATCTTGACTAACGTATCAGACTGTTATATAATAAAAGTATGGACAAAAAGAATGCATTTAAAATTATTATTAAAGAATTTCACGAATTAAAACTTCCGGAAATAAAGGAGAGGGATTTAATATTGCCGCAAAAAACCAGTAAAATAATTACTCTTTCCGGGTCAAGGAGAGCAGGTAAGACTTATTATTTTTATCAGATGATTCAAAAATTAAAAGAAAAAACAGATTTTAGCAGGATAGTTTATGTTAATTTTGAAGATGATCGCTTATTGCCTTTAACAGTGAAAGATTTAGATGATTTAATAGAAGCGTATTTTGAACTTTATCCTGAAAATAAATACAAGAAAACCTATCTCTTCTTTGATGAAATACAAAATATTGATAATTGGGAATTATTTATCAGGAGAATTTACGACAAAGAAAAAATTAAAATTTTTCTTACTGGCTCGTCATCAAAACTTTTAAGCAAAGAAATAGCCACTTCATTGCGTGGCAGAACCTTAAATTATCAGATATTTCCTTTAAGTTTTCAAGAGTTTTTAAAATTTAAGGATGTAAAGATAGGTAAAAATTTTGTTTATTCACAAGTTAGATTTAAAATTAAAAAATTATTTCAAGAATATGCTGTTTTTGGCGGATTTCCCGAAATTGTTTTAGAAAACGATGATTTAAAAATGGCGGTGCTAAAAAATTATTATGATTTAATAATTTATCGAGATTTAGCCGAAAGATTTTCTATTAGAAATACCGATTTTTTAAAATCCCTCTCAAAATATTTGTTAACAAATTTTTCAGCGCTTTTTTCCATTAATGCATATTATAAAAATTTAGAAAAATCGTCAAGACCTGCGAAAGAAACCGTTTTTGAATATCTTTCTTATCTGCAAGAAATAGAATTAATATTCTTACTTCCTATATTTTCTTATTCTTTAAAAATACAGCAAGTTAATCCCAAGAAGAATTATGTTATTGATAATGGATTAAGAAATGCGGTTTCTTTTAGATTTTCTCAGGATTTTGGGAGGCTTTTGGAAAACCTTGTTTTTATTGAATTAAAAAGAAGAAATAAAGAAATTTATTATTATAAACAAAAAAAAGAATGTGATTTTATTGTTATGAATAATCTTAAGGCGAGTCAGGCGATTCAAGTGACACAGGAATTAAATAAAAATAATAAGGAAAGGGAAGTTAACGGATTAATTGAAGCGATGCGGGAATATCATATAAAACAGGGATTGATTTTAGTTCAAGATTTAAAGGAAAGAGCAGAAGAAAAAATTAATGGACGAAAAATAGAATTTGTTCCTTTATGGGAGTGGCTGTTAAAAAAATATAAATAGAAAATTTTATTTTTAAATTTATAAATTGAATGATCAAATTTATTATAATTTTTTAAAATTAAATTTTATGACAAGAGAAAAGTGGCAAAATATAATCGGAATGATAGATGACAAATTCGGTATCGGCGATAAGAGAACAGAAGAGGAAGAGATCGGTCAGGACGCAAAAGGAGAAGTTGTTTTTGAAATCAAAGACATTGTTGAGTTTGAAGGTCCTTTGGGAAAAATGAGATTAGAGCTCATAATTCGCCCGATTGTTCTTGACAAAAAGACAAACTTTTCGCGGCGCATCGGAAGCGGAGTAGAAGTGAAATATATTTTTTCCGATTCTGAAACTTCAACTAAATTCAGGGCGTTTAAATGGAACAGAGAATTAGAATCTTGGGACGAAATAGATGCTGGAATGTTTGAAAAATAAATTAATAATTTTTAAATAATAAACCTATGCGCAAAAAATTTTATGCTGCTGTTTTTGCTCTAATTATGAGCGTCAGCCTTTCTGGATGCCATATCCCTATTTTAGACAAAGAGGTGACAATGCCTTTTTTTGAAAAAAAGCCTGAAAAGGTTATCAGTTTAATGCTGGATAAAATGCAAGATATAAAAACAGTAAAGTACGAGGCAGACATTGCTGTTAAAATGCATATTGATCAATCCAAAATAGAAACAAATTTTATGTCGTTTTTAAATAACGATTTAAATCCGCAAGTTTTAGGAGAAAGCGTTTCTGTTGTTGACGCAAACTATGGAGAATCCATGCCTCTGCTTCCAACTGATAACATGAACATTAATATGCCGATATTCGGATCAGGACCGATGGATATAAAATATGATATTTCTTTTTCAGGAACATCTGACAATAGTGATAAAAATAATCCAAAAGGCGAAACAAAATTCAATCTGAATTTTGATCTTGGCGGAATGGAGATAAAAATGGACTGCGAAGCAAAATTTATTGATAAAAAAATTTATTTCAAAGCAGGGCAACTGCCGTTTCCTTTATCTTTAATACTTGGGCAATTTGCAAACCAGTGGTATGAATTGGACATTGAAAAAATGCAAGAATTTCAAAAAGAAGAGATAGAAAAATCAGGGATGGAAATAGATTTAGACGCTTTTGATTTTACTGAAAATAAAGAAAAAATAGAAAAATTAGAACAGAGAATCAATAAGATAATTAAAGATTATAAAATTATCAATTTTGATAAAAGATTAAAAGATGAAAAAGTTGATGGCAAGAAATGCTACCGCTATCAAGTGAGTTTAAATAAAAATAATTTAGATAGATTAATAAAAGAATTTATTAAAATTTTTAAAGAAGAGTTTATAGATACTGAAAATAGTGAAGGCGTAGAACAGGAGATGTTTAACGAGGTTTTAAATAATCCTGAATTTAATTCTTTTTTGCAAAAGCTGTCAAGTATAATCAAAAAATCAGAAGGCGAGATTTGGATAGACAAAAAAGATTTTTATCTTCGTAAATCAACTTTTGATTTTAAGATTGATTTTTCGGGATTAGAGTTTGACGGAGAAAAAATTCCGGCAGGCGCGCTCAATGTCGATATAAGCGGTAATATGCAATATTCAGATTTTGACAAGCCGACAAAAATAGAAGCGCCGAAAGACGCCAAGCCGCTGATTGAGGAGATAGAAAAGATGATACAACAAGCGATTGATAATTCTTTAGTGCATAATGAATTTAATCCCACCCTTGATTCAGACAACGATGGCTTAACAGAAGAAGAAGAAAGAATATATAAAACAAATCCGTTTAACCCAGATACTGACAACGACGGATATTCAGACGGTGATGAGGTGAAGGCAGGTTATAATCCGAACGGAGAAGGTAAATTGGATATAAAATTAAAAACCATAAAGCCAGTTTCTAATATTAAAGTTGACGACAGTTTTTTAATCGGTTTAGCGCCATCGGAAGTTTATATGGAATATTATAATGCTATTCAAAATTTGGATGTTGAAAAAACTATGAATTGTATAAGTAAAGATTCTGTTAAGGAAATTAAAGAGACGGTGGGTATAGATTTATTTAAGGAAAATTTTTCGAAATTTAAAAATATTCAACTAGTTAATATTGGAATTCCTTCAGGTAGTATGGGAATAGATGATGCTACAATTATTGTAGAAGGCACTAGTTTGATAACAAGAGAACAATTAATAAGAAAGAATATTAAATTTATTAAGGAAAATGGGATTTGGAAAATAGAAGTTGAAGAATATAATAATGAAAATTAGAAAACCAAAAAAAGTTTTAATCGCTTTGTCTGGCGGAGTTGACTCTGCTGTTTGCGTCGCTTTATTGCAAAAACAAGGTTATGCAGTTTCTGGAATATTTATGGATTTAGGGCAGGTTAATTTTAAAAATGACAAGTTAGCGGCGAAAGCGATAGCGGAAAAATTAAATATTCCTTTAAAGATCGTTGATTTTAAAAAAGAATTTAAGCAAAAAATCATCAAATATTTTCTTGATGAATATGCGCGCGGGCAGACTCCGAATCCGTGCGTAAAATGCAACAAAGAGATAAAATTCGGATTGTTGTTTGAAAAAATGAAAAGTTTAGGGTTTGATTTTTTAGCGACAGGACACTATATCAGATGTCGGAGGTCGGAGGTCGGATGTCGGA
>JAGLTA010000093.1 GCA_023135505.1 Candidatus Parcubacteria bacterium
GCGAAGGATAAAAATAAGGATCAGGGTTATTTTTTGTATAATTTGAAGCAGCGCCAGCTTAAGCATCTGCTTTTTCCGCTTGGGGATTTTTTAAAAAAAAAGGTTGTTGAAATGGCGAAAAAGATGCGGCTGCCGGCAGTAAAGCAAGAGAGCCAGGATATCTGTTTTTTGAATGGCAAAGATCATAATCTGTTTTTGCAAGAAAGATTAAAATTAAAAAAAGGGCTGATTAAAAATTTAAACGGAGAAACGATCGGGGAGCATGGCGGATTGCCTCTTTATACTATAGGACAGAGGCGGCAGATAAGGATAGGCGGAATAGGGCCTTTTTATGCGGCGAAAATGGATTACAGAAAAAATATTTTATTCGTCACGGACAGATTTGATGATAAAATTTTATACGGCAAAACCCTGTTTGTAAAAAAATTAAATTGGATAAGCGGCGAGAAGCCGATAATGCCGCTGAAATGCCGCGCGCGTGCCAGATATCTGCACCCTTTAGAAAGATGCGAAATAATTTTGCAAAACAAAAAATACAGAGTTAATTTTTTTAAACCTCAAAGGGCTATTACAAAAGGGCAGTCAATAGTGTTTTACAAAAGAAGAGAATTGCTCGGCGGAGGAATAATTTGTTAGATATCGGGGTTTAAAATATGTTAAATTTACGAAATGTATTTTTTCGTCATTTTAACCCATTTCAAATTTTGTAGATATTAAAAAATATGTTATAATTTAAAAATTAAGAATTAAGAATTAAGAACCAGTTTGCTTTATGGTCCAGCATAGCCGTAAAGCCAGTTGATAGTTAAAATCATAATTATGCGAAAGAAATTTAAACAAAAATTAACTTCATGCGTCATCGCTTTTTTAATTGTGTTTCAAACAATAACCGGTATTTTTTTGCCGGTTGATTTTTCTTTGGATCCGCCTTATTTGGAATCGCAAAACGCGGAGGCGGCGAGCTGGTATGGAACCGCCGGGTGGGGGTATCGGAAGAAGATCACGATTGATAATACGAAAGTTCCTAACACGGATCAAGCGAATTTCCCGGTCCTCGTCAATAGATTAGATGATGACTGGAAGGACACGGGCAGCGGCGGAAATGTCGGGCAGACGGACGGAGGAGATTTTTTGTTCACTTCTTCCGACGGGCAGACGAAGCTTTCGCATGAGATAGAGAAATATACGAACACAACAGGGGAGCTTATCGCCTGGGTTAAAATTCCGTCTCTTTCCGCTTCGGCTGATACGGAGATTTATTTGTATTACGGCAACGCTGGCTGCGCGGATCAATGGAACGCGGCAGGAGGGACTTGGGACAGCAGTTTTGAAATGGTTCAGCATATGAACGAAGACCCGTCAGGCGGCGCTCCGCAGATGATTGATTCTACAGGTAATTTAAATAACGGAACTTCTAGCGGAACAATGCTTACCGAAGATCAAGTCGCGGGACAGGTTGACGGGAGTTTGGATTTTGATGGGACGGATGATTATGTGGATGTTGTAAATATCACAGGACTTGATATTCCTACAACTGTTACTTATTCATCGTGGGTTAAAAGTGATAAAACAGAAATTATTGCAGGTACGCACATAATTAATAAATTTAACACAAATCCTGCGACAGTTATTATCTATATTGATATTACTACTGATAAATTTGGGTGGCAAGTACGATTAGATGGGGCGGAGGGTAGTCCTATAGAGGTTCTGTCAAATTCTGTTGTTGATACAAATTGGCATTTTGTCGTAGGAACATATGATGCAGACAAATTAAAATTATATATTGATGGGATATTACAGTCAGATATAGATGACACTGATGGAACAATTGATGTTGATAATTCAAACATAGTAGGGATAGGACATCGTCCCGTTTCTGGTGGTCTTGTTTTTGAGGGAACCCTCGACGAAGTCCGCATCTCCAACACCGCCCGCACCGCGGACTGGATCGCGACAGAGTATAACAACCAATCAGATCCATCTACATTTTATGAAATAGGAATACAGGAAGTGG
>JAGLTA010000094.1 GCA_023135505.1 Candidatus Parcubacteria bacterium
ATAATATTAAAGAGATTGATTATAAACAAGCGGAGATTTTAAGGCGTTTTACATCTTCTTATGCTAAAATCAGGCCGAGGCGAAAAAGCCATGTCTGTTCCAAGCATCAAAGGCAACTATCGCAAGCGATTAAGCGCGCGCGCATTATGGCTTTGCTGCCGTTTATGGTTAGATAAAAATTTTTAAAATCTAAAAAAATAAAATTCCGCTGATTTTCCAGCGGTTTTTTTATTTAGAATATTATTGACTTTTTTGGCTGTTTTTGCTATTCTATAAACAATAATCAACTGCAAATTATGGCAAAAAAATCTTCAAATAGTAACTTAAAAAAAGCAAAGGCTGCCCAAAAAGATGAGTTTTATACTCAGTTATCTGATATTGAAAGAGAATTGGGTCATTATAAGGAACATTTTAAAGGCAAGACTGTTTTTTGTAATTGCGATGATCCAAGAGTAAGCAATTTTTTTCATTATTTTTCCTATAATTTTGAGCATTTGGGTCTTAAAAAATTAATTACGACTTGCTATAAAAACCAGCAAGTTGATCTGTTCAGCCAAAACGACTCTGAAAAAGCGATTTATTTAGAATATACTGGCGACAAGAATAAAAATAGAGTGCCTGATCTTTCTGAAATCGGCGTAAAACATCTAAAAGGCGACGGCGATTTTCGCAGCCCAGAGTGTATTAAACTTTTAAAACAAGCCGATATTATTGTTACCAACCCGCCTTTTTCTCTCTTTCGCGAATATGTCGCGCAATTGTTTGAGTATGATAAAAAGTTTATAATAATTGGACATCAAAACGCTATTACTTATAAAGAAATTTTTAAGTTAATAAAAGAAAATAAAATATGGTTAGGATATGGTTTTAAAGGAGGCGCGGCGCATTTTATAAATATACATTACGAAGACTATGCTAGCGCAGGAGATCATAAGGAAGGCATGATTAGAGTATCTGGTGTTAATTGGTTCACAAATTTAGAAATCAAAAAAAGACATGAGGATTTAATACTTTACAAAACATATTATGGCAACGAAGGTGAGTATCCTAAATATGACAATTATGACGCGATAAATATTGATAAGACAAAAGATATACCGATGGATTATAAGGGCGCGATAGGCGTCCCAATTACTTTTATGGATAAATATAATCCGGAGCAGTTTGAGATAATTGCGCTTGGCATAGTGGGGTCTATTGATTTTATTTGTAATAAGAAAATGGAAATTTTAGATAAAAATGGTAATCCAACAGAAAAATTTACTTTTAATGCTAAAGGCACTTTATATCGCCTATATGATCCAAAGACAGACAAAAAGGCACCAGCATTTAAAGACTTTGAAACTGGAAATCTATATTCAAGTATTTATGCCCGTATAATTATAAAAAATAAGAAGGTTAAAAAAAATTTTTATGAGCACTAATTTAAATGAAAAATTATACAAAAGATTTGGTTTACAATTAGAAAGAGATGAGGTTGTTAATGGTTTTTATTCTTTTTTAATAAATAAAGCATGGGAGGCAACATATCCTTTGCGATATGCAGATTCATATAAAGATTCGTATCCTAAAAAACTTAGTGAAGCGAGACACGCTTTACTGGAAGAATGTTGTCGCGAACTTTTTTTAGATAGTTCGGATTATGAATATCGTAGTTTTGATAGTGACCATAAATATATGGCTAATTTTTTGTATAAAATATTTGAGTCGCCTGATTTATTTGAGAAGGTTTTAATAAATACACAGATTTTTATAAATGTTTTTTATAAACAAAAAGTAGTTGAGGAAGAGCTTGAGGAATTCATAGATGAAATTGACAGATATATGCAAGATTTTCCTGTTTTAGGAGTTTTGGTAAAAAGTTATAAAACAAAAGCCCCTCAAATATTACCTGCCACCTCAAAACATTTTGATAAGGAAATAATTGATACTCTCGGTGTTTTAGATACACAACAATTTAAGTCAGTATTAGATGATTTTGAGGCTGGTTTAAAGTTATTTGCAAAAGCCAAAACAGATTCTCAATTCAAGGATATTATAGAAGATATGCATGCCTCTTGCGACGAAGTTGTGAAAATTGTTTTGAATGATAAAAATAAGAGTTTAAAGCATGCAAAAGACAAAAACGATCATAAAAAACTTGGTTTAAATGGTCATCAAAAAGAAATTTTTAAAAATTTAAAAAACTGGATGGACGGGATAAAGCACGGAAGCAAAAAGAATATTGATCGGGTTGAGGTAGAAATGATTATAAGTATGACGGCTTCTTTTATTAGATATGTCGCTGTTAAAAGTCAGACAAAAATTTAGTTGATTATTTATAAATAAAGCAATTTTTGATTATGCAAAACAATATATATAAAAATAATCAAATCATCATCTACAACACAAAAGACG
>JAGLTA010000095.1 GCA_023135505.1 Candidatus Parcubacteria bacterium
GAGCTTTTTGATAAAGATGTCAGAACCATTAACGAGCATATAAAGAATGTGTTTTCAGAGCGAGAATTAGCGGAAAATTCAGTTATCCGGAAATTCCGGATAACTGCCACTGACAGTAAAATGTATAACACTAATTTCTATAATTTAGATGTCATTATTTCCGTCGGCTATCGTGTTAAATCTTTGCGCGGCACGCAATTTAGAATTTGGGCAACGCAGAAATTAAAAGAGTATATTATTAAAGGTTTTGTTATGGATGATGAGCGATTGGCGGAAGGCGGAGTGAAAAAAACATATTTTGAAGAATGGGAGGAAAGAATCAGACGAATTAGAACTTCGGAAGCTAATTTTTACCAAAAAGTTCGGGATGTTTTCACCACCAGCGCCGACTATAACTCAAAAACTGATTACGCTAAATTATTTTACGCCACTGTGCAAAACAAATTCCATTATGCCATTACTGGTTTGACCGCGGCCGAAATTGTGAATAATCGCGTTGACAGTCAAAAAGAAAATATGGGTCTCACAAACTGGAAAGGCGGAATTATTACTCGTGAGCAAGCGCAAATCGCCAAAAATTATTTGCAAGAATTAGAATTAAAAAGATTAAATTTATTAGTGGAGCAGTTTTTGTCTTTTGCTGAATTGCAAAGCGTGGAACAAAGAGTAATGTTTATGAAAAATTGGATTCAAAAATTGGATAATTTTTTAGTTTTAAACGAGAAAAAAATTTTGCAAAATGCAGGCGATATTTCGCGCTTGGAAATGGAGAAAAAAGTAAGAGAGGAATTAAAAAAATATAATCAGAAAAGGTTAAAAGTTAAAAATTAATATGCTTTAGTAATTTTATTAAAAAATAATTTTATGAAAATACAATTAAACGAGATTGCCATCAGAGAAGTATCAAATGGTTATCTAAACAGCGATGAAGAGGGAGTTGTCGGATATGACGGAAAATTAAATATCCGCCCGAAATACCAAAGAGAATTTGTGTATAAAGATCAACAGAGAGATTCTGTAATTGAAACTGTGCAAAAAAGTTTCCCTCTCAATGTTATGTATTGGGTAAAAAATGAAGACGGCGCTTTCGAGGTTTTAGACGGACAACAAAGAACTATAAGTTTTTGTGAATATATAGATGGAAAATCTTCACTTAATAATCTATATTTTCATAACCTTACAGACACAGAAAAAGAGCAAATTCTAAATTATAAATTGATGGTTTATTTTTGCGAAGGGACAGACAAAGAAAAACTTGACTGGTTTAAAATTATAAATATAGCAGGGGAAAAATTAATGGATCAAGAATTAAGAAATGCAATTTATACTGGAACTTGGCTAACAGACGCAAAAAGGCATTTTAGTAAATCAGGCTGCCCAGCCTACAGCATAGCCAGTGATTATTTAAAAGGTTCGGCAATTCGTCAGGATTATTTGGAAACAGCGATCGGTTGGATTAGCAAAGGAAATATTGAGCAATATATGGCGGAAAATCAACACAAGCCAAACGCGAATGAATTATGGCTGTATTTTCAAAGTGTTATAAATTGGATAAAGGCGGTTTTTCTAAATTATCGCAAAGAAATGAAAAGCGTTCCGTTTGGAATTCTCTATAACGAATTTAAGGATAACGAATTTGATGCAAAAAAATTAGAAAAAGAAATAATTAAATTGATGCAAGACGAAGATGTGACTAAAAAATCAGGCATTTATGAATATGTTTTAACGAGAAATGAAAAATTTTTGAATATCAGAACATTTACAGAAAAACAAAAGAGAGAGGCATACGAAAAACAAAAAGGTGTTTGTAAAAAATGTAAAGAAGAATTTGAAATAGAAGAAATGGAAGCGGATCATATAAAGCCTTGGCATGAAGGAGGGAAAACAATTTTCGAAAATTGCCAAATGTTGTGCAAGCAATGTAATAGAACTAAATCTGGGAAATAAAATGATAGGCGGGAAAGAAAAAGAAATTGCGTAAATAAAAAAATCATCTTGTAAAAATAATTTTATCAAGTTATATTTTAAAGGCAGTAGAATAATAAAATAAATTAAAAATATGCTTACGACAAAAGAGATAAAACATATCGCTAAATTAGCCAGACTGGAATTAACCGCGGAAGAGGAAGAAAAATTTTCGCGGCAGATTTCGTCTATTTTAGAATATGTTGAAAAAATAAATAAGCTTGACACTAAAGGCATAGAGCCGATTTCGCAGATCACCGGCTTGGAAAATGCGGTGCGCGAGGATGATATTATTGACTCTGTCATACAAAGCGATATTTTAAAAAGCGCCCCTGACAGGGACGGAAATTTATTTAAAGTAAAAAGCGTTTTTGAATAAAAATATGGATTTAAACAAGTTAACAATAAAACAGATTAATAGCGGGCTGAAAAATAAGGATTTTTCTTGCAAAGAATTGACGAAAAATTATATTAAGGCGATTGAAAAAAAAGACAAGGAGATTAACGCATTTATTACCACGACTTTTGATTTAGCGATAAAACAGGCGGAAAAGATTGACGATAAAATTAAAAAAGGCGGTAAAATCGGATTATTGTCCGGCGTTCCAGCAAGCGTAAAAGACTGTTTTTGCGTAAAAGGCGTCAGGGCGACTGCTGGCTCTAATATTTTAAAAAATTATATTCCGCCGTACGACGCTACTTCTGTGAAAAAAATAAAAAATAGCGGCGTTGTTATTCTCGGCAAAACCAACACGGATGAATTCACTATGGGCTCGTCAACTGAAACATCGGCTTTCGGTCCTGTTAAAAATCCGCGTGATTTAGAAAGAGTGGCGGGCGGATCTTCTGGCGGGTCGGCCGCGTCAATAGCAGATGATATGGCGGCGTTTTCTTTGGCTACGGACACTGGCGGATCTATCAGGCAGCCGGCTGCTTTTTGCGGAGTACCCGGATTAAAGCCGACTTATGGCAGAGTTTCAAGAT
>JAGLTA010000096.1 GCA_023135505.1 Candidatus Parcubacteria bacterium
TACAGCCGCGAAAAAATTGAAAACGGACTAAGAAGAGCTTTAGAAAAAACAAGGATTACTGACGAAAAATTTAAAAAGCTGATCGGTAAAATAGAGATAGATATTCAGAAAACCAAAAAAAAGGAGGATATAAAAAGCGGACAGGTCGGCGAAATTATAATGAAGAATTTAAAAAAAGTTGACAAGGTCGCATATATCCGCTTTGCCTCAGTCTATAAATCTTTTGAAGATGTGGAGACTTTTGAGCAGGAAATAAACAAGCTCTTCCGCAAAAAGTCTAAAAAGTAATTTTTTATTTTTAGTTATAGAATTTTTTCAAAAAACACTATGGATAATATTTCGCAAAAATTTTCTACAAATATTAGTGACAATACGGTGTTTAACATTAAAAATACTGCTTCGTTTTTAAATATTTCTTCGGCAACTGTTAGAAATTGGGTAAAATCAGGATACTTAAAAAGTTTTAATAATAATTCAAAAAATTTTTTTCATATAAACGAAATTAAAAATATAAAATCAGAAATAATAAACGGAAGTTCCGTTAAACTAAGTAAAAGAGCGAATAAATCAAAGGCGGATAGAACTTTTATCCCTGAATAGTATTTAAAAAATAAAAATGAGCTTGACGATTTTAATAATATTATTAATTTTATTCAAAAAAATAATGTTGATTTGACTTTAGCCCTCTTATTTATTGGTTTAAATTTATTAGTAAAAAAGAATTTATTATCGCCGATTACCATAGAAGATATTAAGAAAAAAAAAGATTTGAGATATTTTAATAAGCAGATAGGAGAAGAGATAAAATCTTGGCTGATAGAAATTGAAAAATTAAAAATTAAAAAAGAATATTCATTTCTGCTTAATTGTTTATTACCGAAACAGCGCGATGTTTTGGGCTTTATCTATCAATCCTTGCTGCTTGAGGGGAAAAAATCTCAAAGCGGATCATATTATACGCCGCCAAACATTGTTGATAATATTATAGATGAATATGTAAAAAAAGATTCAAAGGTTTTAGATCCATGCTGCGGAACAGGACAATTTTTATTAGCTTTTGCGGATATTATTAAAGACCCAAACAATATTTATGGAGTAGATATTGATGAAATAGCTGTTAGGATCGCAAGAATAAATTTGCTTATTAAATATAAAAACAGAGATTTTGCTCCAAATATTGTTTGTAAAAATACTTTATTTGAAATTGGCAATTATGATTTATTTAGCTTGAATGATGAAAATATTAGAAATTTTGATATTATTGCTACAAATCCACCGTGGGGATTGCATTTTTCAAAGCAAGACACAGAAACACTAAAAAAAATATATCCTCAAATATCATCTTTTGAATCTTTTTCTTATTTTTTAAAGAAAGGCATTGATTTATTAAAAGATGATGGAATTTTATCTTTTATTTTACCAGAGTCAATTTTGAATGTTAAAACGCATAAAGATATTAGAGGAATTATTTTAAATAATACGCAAATTAAAAAAATAATTTATCTTGATCGAGTATTTAAGAATGTTTTTACTCCAGTAATAAGATTAGATTTGGCAAAAAGCGTAAAAATTGACAATGAAATAAAAGTTTACAAAGAAAATAAAAATTATAAGGTAAATCAGTCAAGATGGAAAAATAATCAAGATTTTATTTTTAATATACACGCTAGTGGTTTTGATACTGAAATAATAGACAAAATTTATAATATTAATCACACAACATTAAAAGGACAGTCCGATTGGGCGTTAGGAATTGTGACAGGTGATAATTCTAAATATATTATCAATAAGCTAAAAGACGGATATGAAAAAATTTACAAAGGAAAGGATGTTAAAAAATTTGTTTTAAAAAAACCAGATAATTATATTCAATTTACGCCTGCAAAATTTCAGCAATCCGCGCCGCAAGAAAAATATCGCGCTAAAGAAAAGTTAATCTACAAATTCATATCAAAATATTTAGTTTTTGCTTATGATGACAAACAAAAATTAACATTAAATAGCGCAAATATTGTTATTCCAAAAATTCCAGATTATCCAATAAAAATTATTGCCGCGTTGTTTAATTCTTCTTTATATCAATTTA
>JAGLTA010000097.1 GCA_023135505.1 Candidatus Parcubacteria bacterium
ATTAAAGTGGTTCGCGAGATTACCGAAGTCGGGCTAAAAGACGCTAAAGACTTGGTTGACGCGGCGCCAAAAGTCGTGAAAGAGGGCGTTGCGAAAGAGGAAGCGGAAGAGATTAAAAAGAAATTAGAAGAAGCAGGAGCTAAAGTTACTTTAAAATAGATTAAATGTTGAATAAAGATTTAATAAAATATTTAAGAGGGAGGCACGGCGATTTTATAAAATCTCGGCGGATGCTAATTAAAGAGAGCGGCGAGATTTTATCTTTATCTAAACGCGCGATTTTTTCTTTCCATAGAAACGATTTTAAACAAGGAGAGGATTTAATTAAAAAAGCCGAAGACGGTTTAAGTAGCGTTCAGAAGCGTTTTATTGAAAAAGATATCTCTTTATTACAAGAAGGATCGCTCAAAGCCGCGCAGGAAGAATTTATTGAAGCTAAGTTTTTTAGTTTAGTTTTAACAGATAAAAATTTAGACAGGATAAAAGACATAGAGATAAATTATGAAAGCTACATCGGAGGATTGTGCGATTTAACAGGCGAATTAACGCGCAAAAGCGTTAACTTGGCGGCCAGTGGAAATTTCGACAAAGTTTTTTATTATAAGGAAGCAATAGAAGAGATTATCGGCGAAATTATCCAATTTGATCTAGTGGGATATTTAAGGGTCAAATATGATCAAGCGAAAAATAATTTAAGAAAGATAGAAAAAATTTGCTATGATATTAAGATGAGAGAGCAGGAATAAAATTTATTATATTCCAGCAAAATAAAAAAAACAGAGGCGCGCGCATCTGTTTTTTTATTGAAAAGTAAATTTTAAATATGCGTTATGTTGATTTTAAAGATTTTGTTGTTAGATAAAAGATGAATTTTTTTATCAGTTTCGTTTACTATAAAATCTTTTAGATTATTAAATTCATCTGAATAGTATTGTATAATCAACTCGCCTTTTTTATTTAAAACTGTTATTTTTTTGCCCTCGGCATCTAAAATATAAAGGTAATTTGAATCAGCATCTGTCCAGATTTTATTAGCGGAGATTAGAATTTCGTTATTTTCAAATTGAAATTCTTGTTTTTCTCCTTTGAAAAAATTAAAAATAGTTTTATCAGAATTAAGAACATAAATAGATCCGTCAACGGCGATAGAGATCGCTTTATTTAAATTCACACTATCATTTTTAAGCCATTTCTGTACAGCGGAAAATTCATCGCCAGTGTATGAATATTTATAGATTTGGCTATTCGCGATATCAACAGCATACATCCTCTTTCCATAATCGCAGATAGCTGAAATATTGGCGTTTGATTCAGGAAATTCAACAAGCAGCGGTTCAAATTTATTCTTTTCTATCTGTAAGCGGGAAAAAGCGTTCTCTTGATGAAGGACAATTATGCTGTTTTCAATATTCGCCTGAGACAAAGCCGTCGGAATATTTAATTTTATATGATCTATTTTTTTAACAGATGAATTTTTTAGATCAAGCGCAAAGAAATTATTATCCAGCGCCAGCGCGTAAATCGTTTCTTTGGCGCTAATTATCTTAATAATCGGGGATTCTGTTAATTTATTAAAATTCGCTAAAGATTCATGTTCTTTAATTTCAGTTATCATCCTAGCTTTGAAATCCAAATTTTTGATTTGCTGTTGAATTTCCACTAGTTTTGTTTTCTGTTCTTGTGAATTTTCAGGAAGTTTTTTAATTAAATTTTCCAATTCAATCAGAACAGCCATTTTATCATTGTCGTTATAAATTAAATTCGCCTCTAATCTATTGATTTTTTCTTCTATTTCTAACTGCAATTCTTTATAATATTGATTATCTTCCTTTGCGGCCTTTTTATTTTTTAAATAGAAAGTGCCTTGCGCGAAAAGCGCTATAAATATTATTATGGCGATCAAGAGAACTGTTTTTAAGCGCGGCAAGTTTTTTAACCGGTTTTGGAACTTCTTAATTTTTTGCAGCAGTTCTGTTTTTTTTTCATTCATCTTTAGCGCAATTTCAGGCTTGTCGCGAGAGACGCTTATTGTTGGCGGCGTTGAATTTTCAACTGGTTTTTTCGTTTCCTTAATGCTATTATCAACTATATTCAGCTGTTTAATTGCTGGTCGAACAGCATCATAGCTGCTTTTTTCTTCCGCTATAATACTTTTTTCTATTTTAATAATTATGCCGGCAAACATCCTGCCGCCGTTTACTTCCAACAAAAGGTTTTTTATTTCAGTTGAAATATTTTCAGCAGCATTATTCTCAGATATTATTTTTATCTTGTCTAGCGAAATATAATCCAAAATATTATTTGTGCAAAAAATTAAAGCGCTTTTGCTTTTTATTTTCCCATTAATAATATTTGAGAAAATTTTAAATTGATTAGGATTGTCTTTTTTCGCTTCTTTTATCTGCAGTATGTCAAATCGGCTTTTATTAATAGGGTGAATTAACAATGAGTCTAATTTTCCAATTTGAGAGAAGTAAAGATAATGTTTATCGTCATTTATATTATAATATATTAAGCCGATTAATAAATTTAATCTGTTTAAAAATTTATTTAAATCTATAGTCAGTTTTTCCCGCCTAATAAAATTATGTATATTGTTATTGAAATTATATAAAAAATTTTCAAAAATATTTTCAATTTTTATTTCGTCTATTTCGGTATTAAGCGGTATTTGGCTGCCGTAATACTTTTTAATTTCTTGCTTAAAAAAAACGCCCATTTTTTGATTATTGCTATTTTTTGCGTTTTCAGAAATAAAAAATATTCTGCCGATTTTATCTCGTCCGTCTTCTTCGCGCGGTATAATAATTTGGCAGTCTGTTTTTCCGCCATGATTGCCAATAATAAATTGTGTTAACTTGATAGACATATATTTTATATAGACTAGTTGTAATTGCTTTTTAGTATTTTTTGTATTATACTATAAAATAAATTATTCACAAATTATAATTTATGCTTGAACAATTATTTGGCTCAAAAACCAGAACAAAACTTCTAATCTTTTTTTTAATAAATAATGAGAAAAGTTATTATATTCGGGAATTAACCAGAACTTTGTGTTCACAGATTAATTCCATACGGCGAGAAATAGAAAATTTAAAAAATTTTGGCATTTTAACTGAAGCAGCGAAAGATTTAGAACAAAAAAGCAGAAAGGATTTTAAGCAAAGAAAGTATTTTCAAGTGAACACAAATTTTATTCTCTATAATGAATTAAAATCCCTTATTTTGAAATCGCAATTAATGAGCAGAAAAAATTTGATTGAAAAAATTATTAAAAGCGGAAATGTAAGTTATCTTGTTTTGACAGGATTTTTTGTCAGTTCCGCTGACTCGCCGACGGATATTTTAATAGTTGGCAAGATAAATAAAAAAATAGTAAATAAAATTATAAGCAAGCTTGAAAAAGAACTTAATAGGAATATTGATTATACCGTAATCAGCAAGACAGAATTTCTTTATCGCAAAGATATAACAGATAGATTTTTATACAATATTTTAGAGGGCAAAAAGATTGTAATTGTTGATAAATTAAAAAAATAGATATTATTATAATTTAATTTTTTTGATTTCCGATAAATTGCTTTCTATTAAATTTTTTATATTTTTATTCGGTTGAGAGTTTATTTTGAAAACAGGAATTTTTAAGGAAATATTTAAGGCGCTGGCAACGGCTATTGATATTCTAATTGCAGTGAACGGACCATTGTTATCAACCGCAAAAACAGCTTTTATTTTTTTTAAAGCTGTTTTTTGTTCTTTTAGCAACTTGTCAATTAAGATTAGGATTTTATCAGATTTTGCTTTTGAGCTTTTTTTAGCTACGATTTCAACTTTATCCTCTTTGATTAAGAATATGGCCGCTTCAATTTTATTTAGTTTTGTGGCGTTGATGAATAGAAACATAGTTAGATTTAAGTTGTGAAATATAAAAATTGTCACCCCGAACTTGATTCATGGTCTGTGTTTGTAGTTCACTATATTGTGTTTAAGATTAGTAAAAGTATGATTTTAGAATTTATTAATTTGATTATAATTTAGTGATAAGTAGTGACAGATCCTGAATCAAGTTCAGGATGACAGTAGGCGGGAAATTATATTCGTTGGTTCCACAGCCTCGTTACGCTATCGCTCCGCTTCGGACTATGGAACCAACAATTTAGGATTATTTCAATTTACCCCGTAGTTTTTTTAGCTTGTCTTCTGCTTTTTTATATTTATCTTTTTCTATCTCCACTATTTTAGTTGGCGCATTAATGATAAAATCTTTATTATTTAATTTGTTTTTTAATTGATTAAGATATTTTTTAAGATTATTCAGCTCTTTTTTGGTTTTTTCTTTAATTTTTTTATTTTTTTTCTGTTTATTAATTTCATCAAGAAGCTCGGTGTTCATATGAGTTATAAATGAATATTTTTCTTCATTGGGTCCTGGAATATATTTTTCAATTTTTAATTCTTTAACGCCGGTACGCATATTTTTAATTAAAAATTCTTGTGATTTTATCCAATCAATTTTATCTTTTCTAACACTAAGTATAAGTTTTATTTTACTTGATGTTCCATATGACGCTCTCTGATATCGGGCGAATGCAATTGTATTTATTATTTCCTCAAAACTATTTTCAAGATCAATATCTTTAATTTCAATTAAAGACGGCCATTTACTAATTATTATTGAATTCTTTTTTCCTATTTCATTCCAAATTTTTTCTGTTATAAAAGGTGTGAATGGGTGCCAAAGTTTTAATAAATTTTCTAATATATAAAATAATATTTTTTCTTTTTCCTTATTCTTTTCAAATTTACTAGCTTCCAAATACCAGTCTGCAAATTTATTCCAAGTAAATTCTCTTAATTTTTCGCCTGCTTGTGAAAAATTATAATTATTTATATCATTTGTAGTTTCGTAAACCAAGTTTTTAAAATTATAAAGTATCCATTTATCCGCTCCGGTTAATTTTTTTTCATTAAATTTGTAATTTGTAATTTGTAATTTGTAATTTCCGATTATAAATCGGCTTATGTTCCATAATTTATTCACAAAATTACGACAACCCTCAATTTTTTCTTCGCCTAAACGCATATCATTCCCCGGAGTATTCCCGACTAACAGAGAGAGACGAACAGCGTCGGTTCCGAATTTTTCAATTACATCAAGTGGGTCAATCCCGTTTCCTTTTGATTTACTCATCTTTTTCCCATGTTCATCTAAAACCATTCCGTTTAAATAAACTTTCTCAAAAGGAATTTCATTAACAGCAAACAGCGACATCATTATCATCCGCGAAACCCAAAGCGTTAAAATTTCATAGCCAGT
>JAGLTA010000098.1 GCA_023135505.1 Candidatus Parcubacteria bacterium
GTCCACATCCCTGAAGAGAACCAAGTATCCAAGGAATCAGGATCCTGCTTCCATCTATCGCCCTCTGGCGGTTTAGTCCCGACATAGACATCTTCTTTTGCGTTTAACTCATATTTTTTCATTGTGTTCACTGTAGTAAATGAGCCAAGCGCGTCTATCTTAGAAATATTATTTATAATAGCGTGCATCATATCTAAAGGATCTTCATGTGAGACAATTAAAATTGTTTTTCCCGCGTATTTTTTTTTAATATCTTCAAGAAAATCGCTCACTCTTTTTCTAACATCTTCATAACTTTCGCCGTCAGGTATCTCCAGCCAAAAAGTAGCGCCGTTTTTTTCAATTATATTAATATCAGGATTTTCTTTCAAGACATCATCTCTTTTTTTTCCTTCAAACATTCCGTAATAATGCTCTTTTAGCCTATCATCCTCAATTATTTCAACTCCATGGATATTTAAAATTTCAGCTGTTCTACTTGCTCGTTTTAAAGGAGAAGTAATTATTAAATCAATTTTTTTATCTTTAAATTTATCCCTTAATTTAAAGGTGGTTTCCTCGCCAAGTTTATTCATTGGAATATCTTTTTGCCCTTGCATTATTCCTCTTACATTCCAGTCGGTCCTCCCATGCCGCGCTATTATCAAATTGATTTTTGATTTTTGACTTTTGACTTTTGACTTATAATACACCGGTATCCTATGCCCGAACCAAATTTGCCTGCTAATGCACCAATCATGCATATTTTCCATCCAATCTAAATATCTTTTTTTAAAACGATTTGGAATGAATTCTATTTTTTTATCTTTAGCAACCTCAATCGCTTTTTCTTTTAGCGATTTTCCGCCAAGCCGCTCTAATTTTTTATCTACGCTCACAAACCATTGCTTTGAGGGCAGCGGCTCAATAGCCGTATCGCATCTATAACAGACTGACAGATTATTTTCTATCTCCTCTTCTTTTTCCAATAAACCGCCATTTTTTAATTTTTTAATAATTATTTTTCGCGCTTCCATGGCTGATCTATTCGAACATTCGCCGAAACCGCTTTTAATTTTTCCATCCTCGCCGACAACCTTTATAATTTTCAGATTATTTTTTTTCGCAATCTGCCAGTCAGCCATTGAATGAGCGGGGGTAACGCCCAAAGCGCCTGTCCCAAAATGCATTTCAACATGTCGGTCAGCGATAATTTTTAATTTTAATTTTATGCCGACAAAATCAACCTCATAAATTTTGTTGATATATTTTTGATATCGCTTGTCTTTCGGATTAACAGCTACAGCCGTATCGCCTAATTTTGTTTCAGGCCTTGTCGTCGCGATTGCAAAAGGAAAATCTTTGCTGTATATGAAAGTGTATAATTTAGTTTTTTGATTTTTATATTCCACCTCATCGTCGGCAAGAGTGGATTGGCAGCGCGGACACCAATTTACAATTCTTTCGCCGCGATAAATTGCGCCTGCTTTATACATATCAACGAACATTTTTTTAACAGCTTCTTCTCTTTGCCTATCTAAAGTAAATGCCTCGCGCGACCAGTCCAAAGAAGCTCCCATCTTTTTTGTTTGGTTTAAAATTACCGCTTGCGTTTTTTCTAAATATTCCCAAATTTTTTTAAGAAATTTTTCTCGTCCCAAATCGTGCCGCGATAACCCTTTTTCTTTTAACAGCTTTTTTTCAACCACATTTTGCGTGGCAATTGCCGCGTGGTCAGTTCCTGGCAGCCAAAGCGTCCGATAACCTTTCATGCGATGGTATCTAATCATTAAATCCTGTGTTGCGATTATTGATGCGTGCCCGATATGAAGCTTGTCAGTGATATTCGGCGGAGGCAAAATAATCGCGTAAGTTTTCTCTTTGCCCTTCTTATCTTTTTTTATATTTTTTGCCGGCAGATTATCCGGATTAAAAAAACCGGACTTTTCCCAAGCCGTATAAATTTTATCTTCAACATCTTTTGGATTATAAGTTTTCGGCAGTTCTTTTTTCATAAAACGATTTAAAAATTATTTAATAAATTTATTATAACTGCGGTAAAAAAAATCGCAAGCGCTAAATCGGCAGTTTGATAAAAAATTCAGACCCTTTGTTTTTGCCGCCGCTTTTTACGCCGATTTTGCCCTTATGCGCTTCAATTATTTTTCTGCAGATATACAACCCTAGGCCGATTCCTTCAGTATGAACCAAAGAACTTTTATTCCCTCTGGCGAATTTTTGAAAGATAAACGGCAAGTCTTCTTTATATATCCCAGAACCAGTATCTATTATTGATAAAATTAGAAATTTACCGCTTTTATTTTTTATTGATTTTAAATTTATATCAATAGAGCCTCTGTTAGTATATTTAATAGCGTTATCTAACAAGTTGGTTAAAACCTCTTTTATTTTAATTTCATCTATTTTAACCGCAGGAACATTTTGTCCGCATTCAAATTTTAAGTTTAATTTTTTTTCTTGAATAGCTGGCTGAAATTCAGCGATTGCCTGTTTAATTAAATTTTCCAGCTTTGTTTTTTTGAAATTAAAAATAATTTTATTGCTTTCAATGCGCGTTACATCCAATAAATCGTCAACTAAATTAATCATTCGCTGGTTGCTTTCATAAACCTGCCTTAAATGAGGCAATAATTTTTTATTTACCAGCCCGTAACTCCCATCAAGTATTAAAGACGTATATCCTTTAATTATTGATAACGGAGTTCTTAATTGATGGGAAGCTATAGATATAAACTCTGATTTAGCCCTGTCAAATTTTCTTAGCCGTCTATTGATTTTTTGCAGGCGATTCGTAGCTTTCTTGACCTCTGTCTGCATAGTTTTGTTGAATTTTTGAGTTTGTTCGTAAAGCAGCGCGTTTTCAATGGCTACGGCTGACTGGCTCGCTATAATTTTTAAAATTCCTATATCTTGTTTGTTGTAATCTTTATAGCCGTTTTTTTTGCCTATTATTAAAACGCCGATTATTTTTTTTCTGATAATAAGAGGCAGAATTATTTCTATTTTGTTTTTTTTCATTTCATCCATTGTTTTTGACAGTCCAATTTTTATTTTATTATCAGATAAGCTGTTAATTATTGTTTTTAATTCTGATAAAATAATCGGCTGGCAAATTTTAGAAAAGTATCGCAGCAACGATCTGTTTTTTATTAAATTCAAGATATTTTTTTTATAAAATCCTACAGATGCCATAGGTCTGAATTTATTATTATCTATATTGATCAGCCATAAGCTTATTTTTTTTAATCGCATAGCGGCTCTGCTTGAGCAAATAATCAAGTCAAGAAGTTGTTCTGTATTTAAAACTTTTGGAATTTTTTGAATCAGATCATTTAAGATTTTTTCTTTGCTATGGAGCTGCGAGAAAAAATATTTATTTAATATTTTTTGAAAAAACGTTTTTACGTAAATAAAGAATATTATAGTGATAAATAAACTAATAATAGAATTGAAAAGAACGATATGATTTATATTAAAATAAAAAATATGGCTGAGAAACAGGATAGATGACAGAAAAATAATCAGAGAGGAAAAAATGGACAATAATAACGCGGATAACTTTCTAATTGTAGTAATATTTATTAAGTATTTCATATCTGCATATTACAATAATATAATATTTTTAACAAGAAATAATATTATATTTTGTTGTGGATAACTTTTAATTGACATTCATTTAAAGTGGGTTATAATGGATATCAAGTGGCAGAATGTGGATAAAGGTGGAGATGAGTATTTAATAACCATAGTTATGTTTATCGGTGAATATCAGCATAATATAGACGAAAAGGGAAGATTGGCAATACCTGTCAAATTTCGCATTGATTTAAAAAATGGGGCTGTGGTAACTCGCGGGCTGGACAATTGCCTGTTTTTATATACAAAAGAAGAGTGGCGGAAATTGGCCGGCAAATTGTCAGCGCTGCCGTTTTCAAAATCTGACAGCCGCGCTATCGGGCGCTTAATGCTGGCTGGCGCGATGGATGTTAAAATTGACAAAAATGGCAGAGTGATTTTGCCGGACTATTTGCGCAGATTCGCTAACATTAAAAAAAGAACAATTGTCGCCGGACTTTATAATCGTTTGGAAATTTGGGACGAAGCGATTTGGAATAAGTATAAAATGAACACTGAAAAACAGAGCGGAAAAATAGCGGAAGCGCTGGGGGAGTTGGGAGTTTAGTGATTTTATTATGAAAATTTTTAAAAATAATAAAAAATTAATTATTGGATTGGTAATATTTGTAAGTCCATGCATTGTGCAAAAAATATTGCATCTTATGACTATGACACTGATTTGTGACCCATCTCCATATTGTAGATATTCGTTTTATAGTCATTTTCCGAATTTTACCGTTGTTTTAATAGAATTATTGCCATGGTTAATAAGGATTGGAGGGATTATTCTTGTATGGGCTTTAGGTGAAAAAATAATAAATTAGATTAAAAAGAAAAAAGATAAAAATAAATAAAACAAATGGAGACTTTGCATAAGCCAGTTTTATTAAATGAAGTTTTGGAACATCTAAATCCTCGCGCGGGACAGAATTTTATAGATTGCACATTAGGCGGAGGAGGGCATACAACTGCGATATTAAATAAAGTTATTACCGGCGGTAAAGTTTTGGCGATAGATTTAGACAAAGAAGCGATTAAGAATTATGAATCAAGAATTAAGAATCAAGAATTAAGGAAAAATTTAGTTTTAGTTAATGATAATTTTGCGAATTTGGAAAAAATTGTTGCTGAACATAATTTTAGTTCAGTTGATGGAATAATAGTTGATTTCGGTTTTTCGTCCGATCAGATAGAAAATAGCGAGCGAGGGTTTAGTTTTTTAAGAGACGGACCGCTTGATATGAGATATAACGGATGTCGGACGTCAGATGTCAGATGTCGGAAAGAATTGACGGCTGAGGATATTATAAATAAATGGAGCGAAAAAGAGTTAGAAACGATTTTTATGGAATACGGAGAGGAATGGATGGCTGGAAAAATCACTTCGCGGATTATTGAGGAACGGAAAAGAAAATTGATTAAAACAACAGCGCAGTTAGTTGAAATTATTGAAAAAGTAAAATATCGCCGCGGAAAAATAAGCCCAGCCACTAAAGTTTTTCAAGCCCTGAGAATAGCGGTTAACAATGAATTAGGAAATATTAAAAATTTTTTACCGCAAGCAGTTAAAGTTTTATCTCCAGGAGGAATATTGGCGGTTATTTCGTTCCATTCTTTGGAAGATAGGATTGTTAAATATTTTTTTAAAAGCATAGCATTAAACAGACATACTTGTCGCGCCGGCAGAACTCCGTCTGTGGCAACAGACGGAGTTCCTGCCGAAGGAAAAGGGATGATAAAAATAATCAATAAAAAAGTGATTAAGCCCGAATATCGAGAAATAAGGGAAAATTCGCGGGCTCGCAGCGCTAAATTAAGAGTTATTGAAAAAATTTAAGAAATATGATTAAATTTTTAAAATTAAAAAATAAAACAGGAAATAATAGAAAGTTTTCTTTAATGCTAAGGGCGACAGTATTGATACTGTTGATGAATTTTATATTTTTTTATGTCGCGCAGATAAGCAAATCGTCAGTTTCTGCCTATGAAATTAACAGTTTAAAAAACAAGATCGCAGGCTTGCATGATAATAATAAATTATTAAAGAAAAAAGCGGCTGAATCGCAGTCAACAGCAAGCGTAAAAAAACGATTAAGCGATTTAGGGTTTATTCCGGTTGAAAATGTGAAATATATGGAATCCGGCAAAGTTATGGCGCGCGTTGAATAAATTTAATAAAGGAATTTAATAAATTAAAATTTATGGAATTTAAAAAATTATTCTGCTTAATATCATTTTTTGTTTTATCGCCCTTAATCTGTTTTGCTGATTCCGCGTCAATCGGCGGTCAAGGCAATACTGTAAAAATATTGAATAATAATGAAATTCAGATGGTTGATGAAGTCATAAAGATGGTTGTTAAAGAAAAAGAAATGGGCGAGGAAATAAAATATACCAATGATATAACAGAGGTAGATGTAATTTATACTTTTAAAAATACAACCGATAAAAGCGTTTCAGTAAGAATGGGTTTTCCTGAAAAAAGAGAAGAAAATGATCCTAATAATGGATTAAAGAATTTTTTAACTTATGATGAAAACGGAAACGCCATTAATGTTGTATTTAGAGATAGTAAGGAAGCGCTAACAGAAGGCGTGAATTGGTATATTTATAATATTGATTTTTCGCCTTATGAAAAAAAGAAAATTCAAAATAAATATTGGATAATTAATTCTAGTTATACTAGATATTGGTTTAATTATATTTTAGAAACAGGCGCTTCTTGGAAAGGCAATATTGAAAAAATTGATATTGAAATAAAACTTGAAGACGGAAAATTAATTTATGATATTAATCGCATAGAGCCGAGCGGTTATGTTTTTAACGAAAAAAATAATTCAATTGAATGGCGGCTATCAGATATTGAGCCGACAAAAGATGATAATATTGAAGTAAATTATAGCGATTTTCCATATCGCGGAAAAGGATGTTGGTGGTGCTCTGGTGATAAAAAATTTAGTGAATTACTTGAATATCAGATAAATGAAATGAAAGAGATTTCATCATCGTATTTAGTTGAAGGCGAGACGGGTCATTATCCTTATAATGCAATGGATGGAGATGAAAAAACAGCGTGGGTTGAAGGAGTTGATGGTTCTGGTATTGGAGAATGGATTAGTAATTCAGGTGGATCACGTTTATTAAAGAATATGAATTATAATAAAATTAAAGTTTTTAACGGTTTTGGCGAAAGCAAGGAATTATGGTCAAAAAATAATAGGGTAAAAAAATTAAAAATTATTTATCAAAATAATCAAGAACAGATTGTAGAGATAGAAGATGTTTTTGGTTATCAAATAGTGGGTTTATCAAAAACAATAAGACTTAAAGAAAATGGATATGCCGGATATGTTGATAATATTGCCAAATTTGAAATATTAGATGTATATAAAGGCACGGATTTTGATGATACCGCTATTTCAGAAGTAAGACTATTAGGACTGATTGACGGAGATGTGATAGAAGACGATTCAATCTATAATGAAAATTATATTTTCGCAAGAAATTATAAAATGTATAATCGGCTTAAAGGCAGAATATTATTAAAAGTTGAAGATTTAGGTAAGGCATATTATATTAACCCAGTAAATAGGACAATGAGTTATCTAAATCGCCCAGCAAACGCGTTTCAAATTATGCGAGAACAAGGCATAGGAATCACAAATGAAAATTTAGAAAAAATTCCTGTCGGCTCAGGGCAAGAATATAATAAAAGTAAAGTGAATAATAGCTTTACTCAAAAGCATTTAGGAAAGATATTTTTGCAAGTGGAAAATAACGGCGAGGCCTGGTATGTT
>JAGLTA010000099.1 GCA_023135505.1 Candidatus Parcubacteria bacterium
GGCAGGATTTTTGATGTTTTAGGAAATGCTGTTGACGGAAAGGAAACTCCTAAGACAGAAAAAAAATATCCAATTCATCGCGAAGCCCCGAAATTTATTGACCAGTCAACAAAGACAGAAATTTTAGAAACAGGAATTAAAGTAATTGATTTAATCTGCCCGATCGCGAAAGGCGGAAAAGTCGGAATGTTCGGCGGTGCTGGAGTTGGCAAAACTGTGATCATTCAGGAATTTATAAATAACATTGCGAAGCAGCACGGCGGATATTCCGTATTTGCAGGAGTGGGCGAGCGGACCCGCGAGGGAAACGATCTTTATCATGAAATGAAATCCGCAGGCGTGCTTGATAAAGTGGCAATGGTTTTCGGGCAGATGAACGAGCCGCCCGGAGCCCGCGCCCGCGTCGCGCTGTCAGGGCTTTCAATGGCTGAATATTTTCGGGACGAGCAGAATCAGGATGTGCTGTTTTTTATAGATAATATTTTCAGGTTTACGCAGGCCGGTTCGGAAGTTTCAACGCTATTAGGGCGGATGCCGTCCGCCGTAGGATACCAGCCGACTTTAGCGACAGAGATGGGCGAATTGCAAGAGCGGATTACTTCAACTAACAAAGGATCCATTACTTCTATTCAGGCGGTTTATGTCCCCGCGGACGATTTAACCGATCCGGCGCCAGCGACGACTTTCGGGCACCTTGATTCAACAGTGGTTTTAGCGAGAAGCTTGACTGAATTGGGAATTTACCCGGCGGTTGACCCGCTTGACTCAGCATCAATTATTCTTGATCCGAAAATAGTCGGCAGCGAGCATTACAGCATAGCGCGCGGCGTGCAGAAAGTTTTACAAAAATACAAAGATTTGCAGGATATTATCGCCATTCTTGGAATGGAAGAGTTGTCAGATGAAGACAAACTAACAGTGGCAAGGGCAAGAAAAATTCAAAGATTTTTATCCCAGCCGTTCCATGTCGCGGAAACATTTACAGGGCATCCGGGAAAATATGTAAAATTAAAAGATACTATAAAAGGATTTAAAGAAATTTTAAACGGAAAGCATGATGACAAAGCGGAAGGGGAGTTTTATATGAAAGGGGATATTGGGGAGGTTGGAAGTAAGAAGTAGGAATTAAGAATAAAGAATCAAGAATAATGAATTAAGGAAATAAAATAAAAAAGGAGCGACTTAAATAATAGTCGCCCCCCATACTTAAATAAAATAACGCAAAATTTTAATTGTAGATATTCCCCGCCAGTTTACTGCGGGGACGAATTTTAATTCTCAACTTCAATTTTACCTATAATGTCATTCATTTCCAGTTCCTTTATTTTCCATTTTTTTGAGGAACTGCAATATTCAATGATGGCGTCACTGCGACATCCAGTGGCATCAATTATTATGTCAAAGGAATTTTTATACTTAAAATAAGTGAAGTGGTTAATAATGCCTCCTGATGCTACCGAACCATTAGGTTGTGAAGATTTATAGTAAAAAACATAAGATTTGCCACTGATTTTTTTAGGATCAGGAAGACCCAAGTTTGAAAAATCTTTTTTTATTTTTTCTATTATCATTTTTTCCTCCTTTGTTTTGTGTTATGTTGCGTTAATTTTAATATAGATGATTTATTATTAAACCATTATAAGGATTATAACCATATAATAATTAATTTGTCAATAATATGGCACAAAAAATTATAAAATTTGAGATTGTGACGCCTGAAGGCGCGGTTTTGAAAGAAAAAATCGTTCAGGTTAGCGTGCCGACTAAACAGGGCGAGATCACTGTTTTGCCGGGACATATTCCGCTGGTTGCCAGTTTGATGCCCGGCGTTATTGAAATTGTTAAAGAAAATGGCGAGCAAGAAATAATATCAGTATCAGGCGGCTTTATTGAAGTTTTAAAAGAGAAAATCGTTATTTTGGCTGACACCGCGGAACGGGCAGAGGAGATTGATATGGGCAGAGTGGAAGAAGCCAGAAAGCGCGCGGAAGAGATTAAAAAAGACAGCAGGCATTTTGACAGAGAAAGATTTGCGAATATCAGCGCCAATATCGCTAAAGAATTAGCAAGAACAAAAGCTGTTAAGAGATGGAAGAAAATTAAAAATATTGATTAAGTAGGGACGGGTTTCAAACCAGTCCCTACGAAAATTGTTTGAAAAATTTGTTTCAAAATTTGAAAATCTCGCTATTGCAAAATTTTTAATTTGTGTTTTAATAATACTAAATTTAGCGATAGTATTTTATCTATAGCAGAGAGCGAGCTCGCTTTTGTAGATAAAACATTATCCCCCTTTTTATATTTTTATAAAAAGGGGGATTTATTTTTTTATTTTATAATTTGTAATTTAATAATAAATTTTTATGAGAGTAAAAAAAGTTGTTAAAAAAATCGCGCTAGGCATTCTATTATTCAGCGCGATGATCGCCCCGGCTGTTTCTTTCGCTGCTGAACACAGTGAAAAAACAGAAGGAGGGCATGGGAATATTGCTTTAATTTTTGGAGTTATGGCAATATTGCTTATTTTAAGCAAAACAGGCAGTTTAATAACACGATTCGGGCAGCCAGCCGTTTTGGGAGAAATATTAGTTGGTGTTGTTTTAGGCAATTTGGCTCTTTTCGGGTTTTCTTTTTTTAGAGAACTGGAACACAATCTGATTATGGCTTTTTTGGCTGAGTTCGGAGTTGTGATTCTGCTTTTTCAAATCGGGCTGGAAAGCAATCTTAACGAAATAAGAAGAGTTGGAATAAAATCTTTCATAGTGGCGATAATAGGCGTTGGGGCGCCTTTTGCCTTGGGGGCTTATCTGATCGGCCCTTATGTTTTCCCCGGATTATCCCAGATAACTTATCTTTTTATCGGCGCGTCTCTGACAGCTACCTCGGTTGGCATTACAGGCAGAGTATTTAAAGATTTTAATAAGCTGCATATTAAAGAGGCGAAAGTTGTTTTAGGAGCGGCTATTATTGATGATGTTTTAGGTCTGTTGATTTTAGCCGTTATTACGGCGATAGCGACCGCGGGATTTGTCAGTCCTGCTATTATCGCGATAATTACCGCAAAGGCATTTGTGTTTCTTCTCGGCGGCATAATAATCGGCGGCTGCATCGCAAAGAATTTAGGCAAGATACTTTTAAAAATTCATACTGGAATAGGTATGAAGCTGTCTTTGGTTTTATCAATCGGGCTGTTTTTTTCTTATATCGCGAGTTTAGCGGGATTAGCTCCGATTATAGGGGCATTTGTCGCTGGACTGCTTTTGGACAATGTTCATTTCAAAGGGTTTAAAAATTACAGGTTAGTGAGGGATATAAAAGATTGGATGGCAAGCAGAGACGGCAATGGCGTTAATAAAGCGTTAAATCAAATTATAGAAAAACATTCCCGCAAGCATGTGGAAGATTTGATAGAAAATATCGCTTTCGTGTTCGTCCCGCTGTTTTTTGTTTATACAGGATTACAGGTAAAGCTGGAAACTTTTTTTGATCCGAAAATTTTGTTAATCGCTTTATTAGTAACGGTTATAGCTGTTATCGGAAAGGTTGTCTCGGGAATGTTTTTGCCTAAAAAATATAATAAATGGATAGTCGGTTTTGCGATGGTGCCGAGAGGCGAGGTCGGCTTGATTTTTGGAAATATCGGCAAATCCTTAGGCGTTATTTCCGACGAAGTATTTTCGGTTATTATCGC